>JAYWHF010000648.1:0-17745 GCA_043777855.1 Gammaproteobacteria bacterium
CCACCACACGTTATCACTCGCGAAAACGAGGAAAAAGATCTAGTCGATGCAATAGATGATGTTATAGACGATGAAGATCTAGCCATCACTGGTGCAGCAGATATAGAGACGGACGTTGCGATTGAAGAAATTCTCGTCACGCCGGTGAGCTCCCACATTGATGACATTCCTAACACAAGCGCTCTTTCTTCTAACACCGATGCTGATGACAATGAAACCCTGGATCTTTCCCCGCCATCGCTCGAGCAAGACGCAAAAGTTGAGTTGGCGAGCCGGAAATTTACGGCGAGCCAGTTACTACGCGATGACAGTAATGATGATTCCGACATTCAATTAAGGGATATCTTCGCGGCCGAAGCGCTGACCCATTTGCAAGTTATTGAAGACTACATCGCTCACATGGAGCAAGAAGCACCCTGTTACGATTTGCCCAGCGATAGTATTCAACGCGCCCTGCACACCCTCAAGGGCAGCGCTCATATGGCGGAGATTACGCCGATCGCCGAATTAGTTTCACCCTTAGAAAAATTTGTTAAAGAACTCCGCAGTTATCACCTCGTGATCAATGAGGATATTTTGCAGCTTTTGCGTGACTGCGTTAGTTATGCGCATGCTGGGCTAGAGCAGATTGACAATAACGACCTTGTTACGATTCCAAAGCTACAACAGTTCCTAGCACGCGTTATCGAATTGCGTGAAATACACATAGCTCCTTTAGTACAACAACAAGAGCTGGATGCGGCGGGCAAACACCAAGTCGACCCTGAACTTCTCGCCATTTTTATGGCAGAAGAAATGAATCTTCTGCTTGATGCGGATAAAATTATTGCCCAGTGGCAAGCCAACCCCAGTATCGTTTTTATATTAAGCCCTATCGTCAATGAGCTGCGTAATTTAACGCGTGGCGCACATCATGCCTACCTGCCTCCGATGGCGGAGTTAGGAGAAAAAATAGAGCAGGTTTATGTGCGCATTATTGCACAGCACTTACGCTGTTCTGCAGACTTGTGCCACACACTGAACCAAGCCCACATTGCCTTGCTTGACATGGTAGATGCCATAGCGGCAGGGCAGAACTTAGTAACGACACCCGTTACTATTGATGCCGCGTTAAATGCGTTATTGTCCCAAGCCATCGAAGACGAACACTATGACGTTGAGGATCAAAACCTCGCAACGCCAGACGATGAAGATATAGCGCTTATTGCCTTACCTCGCTCTGACGACACGGAAATAGATTATTCAGCAATCGCCGATCCGGTGAGTATTGAAGTGCATGATGATGCTACTCTCGATGATGCAACTCTCGATAACGCCTCGCTCGATGAAGAAGCACTTGATGAAGAAGCACTTGATGAAAATGCATTTGATGAAGAGATAGTTGATCAAGAAACACTTGACGACGAGTCATTCGATGAAGAAGCACTCGACGAGGAAATAATACTTACCACGCTGCCGTCAGAAAAATCCACGCGTGAAGAACCTCTCGCTGTAAACGAATTCGAAGATCACGCTCACTCAGACATTCAACCGGCTTCTCTGGTTGAGCCACTGGTCGCCGCAATTGAAGATTCTGTTGTAGATAATTCTGTTGCAGAGAAATCTTTTACAGAGGAATCTTTTACAGAGGAATCTTTTACAGAGAAATCTTTTACAGAGGAATCTGAACTGACCGAAATCAACGAGCGTGATACCGTCGATTATTCAGAGCGCAGGCCTGAGAGTTATGCAGAAGCTGTTAGCGCCAACGATGATGACTCAGACCCAGAAATTGTCGAAATATTTGTTGAGGAAGCGCTCGAGTTACTCGAAGATATGGAACGCGCGTTACACGAATGGCAGGAAGACTGGGCTAACACTAACAGTGCTGAAGAACTAAAACGCTGCTTGCATACCTTCAAAGGTGGAGCACGTCTCGCCGGTTTAATGCATTTGGGTGATTTGTCGCACGATTTTGAAACTCTTGTGATTGATCTGAAAGACAGTTCCGCCGTCGATCAGGCATTCTTTAAGCAAATCAATGACTATCAAGACCGCTTGCACGCAGGCGTGAAGAACGCACAGCAACAGTTAAATGCTGACTATCAAGCGGCAGATGATGCCGCACAAAACCGGTGGGACCAGGCTAACCTCGCCGATGCAGCGCTAATTCAAGACCAACAGGCAACCGCGAACAATGCAGAAATTGCAGCGAAGTCATCTACAGAGCTCTCTGTTTTCTACAAAAACAATGACGCCGTCAATGACGACCTAAACCGGCCTAACGTTGACTTTAATAGCATTAGCCAAAAGCCAAATGTCATTACTTTTGCACCTAAGCCAAAAACAGCCGCCGCTCTCATCCCTAAAATTCCAGGTAGCGAATTTGGTGGCATGCGTCAGGGAACCGGTGGCCCAGCTCAGGTACAACATTTAGCAACACGGCGCGCCGGCCCACAAGAAGTTGTGAAGGTCTCCGCGGAGTTACTTGAAGAACTGGTGAACTTGGCGGGTGAAACTTCCATTTCTCGCGGCCGAATGGAACAGCAAGTTATAGATTTAGGTGGCGCGATTGGCGAAATGGATTCAACCATCCAACGTTTGCAAGAACAGTTACGGCGCTTAGATATTGAAACGGAAGCGCAAGTGGTTTTCCGCCAAGAAAAAATGGCCCAACACGAAGACTTCGATCCGCTCGAGATGGACCGTTATTCTCAGCTGCAACAATTATCACGCTCACTGATTGAGTCCGCTTCGGATTTAATGGATCTGAAATTTACCCTCGCCGACAAAACTCGCGATACCGAGACGCTTTTATTACAACAGTCTCGAATTAACACCGATTTACAAGAAGGCCTCATGCGCTCACGTATGGTGCCCTTCTCTCGCCTAGTGCCACGGTTGCGCCGAATTGTGCGTCAAGCCGCTACCGAGCTTGGAAAAGAGGTAGATTTTGAGCTAGACAACGTTGAAGGCGAGTTGGACCGTACGGTGTTAGAACGCATGGTCGCACCACTTGAACACATGCTGCGCAACGCCGTTGACCACGGTATCGAGACCATCGAGGGACGCGCGGCGGCTGGCAAATCGCCCATCGGACGTATTAATCTACGACTCAGCCGTGAAGGCGGCGACGTTATGCTGCGCTTGTCAGACGATGGGCGCGGCATAAATTTACAGCGCGTGCGGGAAAAAGCCATTGAGCGCGGGCTGATTACCGACGACGCTTACCTAAGCGATCAAGACCTGATGCAGTTTATTTTGCACGCGGGCTTCAGTACCGCCGATAAAGTGACCCAAATATCTGGTCGCGGCGTCGGGATGGACGTAGTTCACTCCGAGATCAAACAGCTCGGCGGCGCGATGTTTATCGATTCACGTTGGGGCGAGGGCACAGAGTTCGTCATACGTCTGCCGTTTACCGTATCCGTAAACCGCGCTTTGATGGTACAAATTGGCGATGATCTTTACGCTATTCCACTTAATACCATCGAAGGTATTGTGCGTGTCAGCCCGTTTGAACTGGAGCACTACTACCTAGATTCAGACTCTCGGTTTGACTATGCCGGCGAAAACTATCTCGTGCGCTACTTGGGCTCCATGTTAGATAGTGATGCACGACCCAAACTCGACGGACAATCCTTACCCTTACCCGTGGTTCTCGTGCGCAGCGCCGAGAACACTGTCGCCCTGCAAGTCGACAGGCTCTTAGGCAGCCGCGAAATTGTCGTAAAAACTCTGGGCGTGCAGTTCAGCTCGGTGTGCGGTGTTTCCGGTGCAACGGTGATGGGCGACGGCAACGTCGTTGTCATCCTTGACCTCCACGCCCTCATACGCGAGCAGTTAGCGCTCGGCTTGGGTCTCACCGCGCTGATTGAACCGGCGCGAGAAAAAATCGAAACCGAAGAAGACCTCATCGAAAAAGTGGTGATGGTAGTCGATGACTCGGTAACCGTTCGCAAAGTGACTGGGCGCTTCCTAGAGCGGGAAGGCTATAGAGTTATTGCGGCAAAAGATGGCGTCGAAGCGCTGCAACTGCTGCAGGACCAAATACCTGACGTCATGCTTCTCGACATTGAGATGCCGCGCATGGACGGCTTTGAGGTGGCGAAAAACATCCGCACAAGTTCGCGGCTAAAAGATATACCTATCATCATGATTACCTCACGGACTGGCGAAAAACATCGCGAAAGAGCGTTTGATTTAGGTGTCAACAAATACATGGGCAAACCTTACCAGGAGGATTTGTTACTGTCGAATATCCAAGAGCTGACCAAAAGTCCGGTGAAATAGGTGTCTGGGCTGCGTGTCGGAATATTGGTAGATACCGCTCTTAAACAAGAGTATCTCGCTGATATGGTGGTACAGGCAGGGCATGAGATAGGCTGCAATTGCATTCTTAACGGCGAGTCACACCTACCTCATGCCTTAGAAATAGATGCCTGGGTGGTTGATCTCGCCGATATTGCGGATACTAAGATTACAGATAAAAAGCACACGTCCATCATGGCGTTATTGGAGGCCCTCTTTGAACAAACTGAGATCCCTGTTATCGTCAACGAAGATATTGAATTTAAAAAGGACAGCGCTGAACACATCAATTGGGTGCGGCGAATGTTACAACGCTTGGAGCGTTTAAGTGGCGATGTGAGCCTACAACAAGCCAGCAGCGCCAGCGAAGTCTGGGTGCTTGCGGCGTCAACTGGAGGCCCGGCGGCGGTTAAAGAGTTTATTCAATATCTACCGGCCTCATTGAATATTGCCTTTGTGTACGTGCAACATATAGACGCCGGTCAAGCCGGAGCGCTTGCGAAAATCATGACCAATGCAGGCTGTTATCCAGGAAGCGCAGCCAAGCCCGGCGCGCTATTGACTAACAATACACTCACCGTAATCACAGCGGGGCCAAGTGTTAAGATTCACGATAACGGTACCTTGGTGTTCAATAAAACGCGCTGGGCCGGCTGCTATGCACCGTCGATTGACCAAGTGGCCGCAAATGTAGCGCGGGTTTACAGCAAGCGCTGCGGAATGATTGTATTCTCCGGGCTGGGTGATGACGGGGCAGCCAGCAGCAAATTGATTAGACAGCGCGGTGGGATAGTGTGGGCGCAAACCCCCGCCGATTGCACCAGCGACTCTATGCCAATCGCCGCTATAGCGGCGGGAGCCGTTGACCTGATAGGCACACCAAAGGAGTTAGCGGCGGCTTTAGTGCAACTAAAACAACCGTTAGTGCGCTTAAAGCAATATTAGATGTCGCCAGAATTACCCTTTGACAAAGGGTGTAACTCTGAAAACAACGTATAAGACGATAAATAAAGTAGGAGCCTCTGAATGAGAGCACCAAAACGTATTGAACTAAAAAAAATTCAAGAAGTCGCAAGCTTGCTTATTCCCTTGCAGGGTCAAAGTATTTTATTGCCCAACGTGACAGTGGCAGAGATTGTTCCAATTTCGCAAGTACAACTCGTGCAACATGCACCAATATGGTATGTCGGTAACTGCCAGTGGCGCGAGCTTATTGTACCGGTGCTTTCGCTCGAAGCTCTCAACGGTGAAAGCAAACCCAGCTTAAGCGCAAGGGCACGTTTTGCGGTACTGAATACCACGGGCTTGCACCCTGACTTGCCCTTTATGGCCATTGTTACTCAGGGTTTACCGCGTCTTGCGCGCGTGAGCGAAGATGAAATCAGCGAACTTGACGATGCTGAAAATCGCCCTTACGATTTAATGCATGTCTCCTGGGCGGGCGAACAAACAGTGATTCCTAACATAACCGCCATCGAAAAAACTTTTTTGGAATACTTACACAACAATGATTAATTTAGCCGCTTTTAACAAACCCATCAGCAAACCGATTTTTTTTCTCGTCGTAAGCCTCTTTCTACTTCAAGGCTGTGGCGGTCAACGTGACGAGCCTTTTAATGGAGACTCATCTAGCAGTAGCCGAGGGGCCACTGTTAAAGTTGAAAATCTACGATCAGATAAAGACCCCATCGAGGGTGCCGACATTGTTAACGAAGAAAAAAAGATAATTTTTATTCTCGACAAGCCCAGATTTTTAGAACTTTGGCGAAACTATACGATCGCCGTCGCTCCTGATCCCGATATGGATGTGGGCCAAGTCGTTTTGATTGACCTGGGGAAAAAAAGAATCTGCGATAGAAAAGTAACGTTAAAGAGTGTTACTGCCTTTGATGCCAGCGTGAATAGTGCCGAGCTAATCATTGAATTTGAGGATGTGGATGGAAACAGCTCTTCGACGTCGGATTCCAGCAGCTCGTCTAGCGCAAGCAGTGCTAGCTGCGACAATGAGACGCAAGAACAACCCTACTATTTTTACTACGTTAAAACTCGCAAAGAACTCGTGCCCGAGGAAAACTAAAAGCAATGAACTCCCCACTTGTCGCGTGGGGAGTGTACCCAGATCAAAAAAAACCTTGTTAGAAATCGCCCCACAAATACTGCACCACACTAATTGCCGCTACCGGCGCTGTTTCCGTCCGAAGAATGCGTGGCCCAAGCGTTAATGGTGAAAAATCTTGGGCTATCGCGGCTGCTATTTCGTTATCAGTTAACCCACCTTCAGGGCCGATGAGAAGGGCTATGCTCGCGGCCTTTCTCTCTCTGGGTAAGCCCTTATTATCTCGGTGATGAAGTACAAATTTTAGTTCCGCCGTAGAAGCTGCCAACCAGTTTTCTAATAAAACTGGCTCACTTAATTCAGGCAAGATATTGCGCTGGCATTGTTCGCACGCACTGACAATCGTCTGTTGCCAATGCATGGCTTTCTTATCAGAGCGTTCACCGCCCAATTTTACTTCCGTGCGTTCAGTGAGTAGAGGTGTAATCTTGGTGACACCCAACTCCGTTGCTTTTTGTAAAATCCAGTCCATGCGCTCTCCGCGCGAAATACCTATCGCCAATTCTATTTGTAGAGAAGACTGGCGGTTTTCTGCATTGAAATGTGAGATTTTTACACTGACTGATTTTTTAGTAACAGCTGTAATTATCGCACCATATTCACCGCCGGCGCCGTTAAATAAAACCAATTCTCTGCGCTCCTGCATGCGCAATACCTTGCTAAGATAATGCGCGGGAGCGTCTGTTAACTCGACGATAGAATTAACAGTGAATGGTTGTGCGATAAAAACTCTTGGAATACGCATAGGAAAACGGCTGTGTGACCTTGGCAGAAATTAATTAATTGTTTCGTTCAATAATGTACGCCGAGAGTTCACGCAAATAGTGCGCATTAGCACCAAAACCTTCTAAAGCCGCTACCGCCTGCTCGTGCAATTCCCGCGCTTTCTTACGAGCCGAATCAAGGCCAAGAAGAGAAACGTACGTCGGTTTGTTACGCGCTATGTCGGCACCTTGTTGTTTACCCAATGTGTGGGTGTCCGTCGTAACATCAAGAATATCGTCTTGCACTTGAAAGGCTAAACCTATCGCCGCCGCATAGGCATCGAGTGCAGCCAATTGCGTTCTGTCAGCGTTGAGAGCAGTGGCACCCATGCTGACGCTGGCACGAATTAATGCGCCGGTTTTATGTCGATGCAGGGTTTCAAGTTGGGCAATATTAATATCCTGCCCGACAGCATTCAGATCCAAGGCCTGACCAAGCACCATACCCTGTACACCCGCCGCACAGGCAAGTTGCCGAATCAGTGCGACTTGGGTCGACGAATCGACATCGCTGATATTGCTGAGTAGCTCAAAGGCAAATGTTTGCAGCGCATCACCCGCAAGGATTGCCGTCGCTTCATCAAAGGCAATATGGCAGGTCGGTTTCCCGCGACGCAAATCATCATCATCCATCGCCGGCAAATCGTCATGCACTAAGCTGTAGGAGTGCAGGCTCTCAAGCGAACAAGCAACTCGATCTAGAATTTTTTTCTGGCTTTCCAGCGCGCTTGAGTGAACCGCTAAGGCGCTGGCATACACCAAGATCGGACGCACTCGTTTACCGCCATTAAAAAGGCTGTAACGCATGGCATTGAGCAAATGAGTTGTGTCAATTGCCTTGTGACTTTTTTCTAACAAAAAAGTATTCAGTGCCGCATCAACATCTTCTCGGCATTTTTTTCTGAATGCTGAAAAATTTTGCAGGGCTTTCACTTCTTCTGATTTCATTGATCTTCACTGGCCTCAAATTCGCTTAGCCGAATCTGGCCCTGTTGCTCCTGCAGCACAGTAACCTGCTGTTCTGCTTCAGCCAAGCGTGTTTGACAATCGCGTGTCAGTTGGATACCCGCCGCGAAAGCGCTCAGAGATTCTTCTAACGTTAAATCACCTTGCTCCATTTTATGCACCAAGGCCTCGAGTGCGTTTAGAGATTGCTCAAAGTCGGCAGCTTTCTTTTTTACAGCCATGTTTTCCCCAATAGGTGAGAATGGTATGTGAGCGAGAGGATTAGAACACTAGGTGAAACACTGCAGCGATTATAAACCTGCCGAAGCGGCTCTGGCGAACATATTCATCGCATTACTGTTGGATCAACCCTGCGCGACAGGATCAAATGCAGCGAAGGTTTTTATTTGTTGGATTCGTTGAGTTGTCTGCGAATGGCCATAATCACCGGAACAACTTCCGGGCGAATATGTCGCCACAAGTAAAAAGCTTCAGCCGCCTGACCCACCAACATACCCAAGCCATCGGTAATATGTTTTACATTATTATTTTTCGCCCACAACATAAATACGGTAGGTTCAGCACTGTACATCATGTCATAACAGCAGGCGTCGTTTGCTAAAAGCTTTTCTGGTAGAGGCGGTAAATCTCCCTGCAAACTCGCTGAGGTTCCGTTAATAACCACATCATATTGCTCAGCATTCAGTTGTTCGTAGCGACTAGCACGTATGTTACCCAGCTCATGAAAACGTTTTTCTAACTCCTCTGCTTTAGCAAAGGTGCGATTTACTATTGTGATTTGTGCAGGATGCTCGCCAATAAGTGGCTGCAAAATCCCTCGCACGGCACCGCCTGCGCCCAATACTAAAATACGTTTATCGGTTAGCTCCCAGCCAAGATTGTGCATGTCGTGGACCATGCCTATGCCATCCGTGTTGTCCCCTAAAATTTTTCCGTCACTCAACCTAGATAAGGTATTAACGGCACCGGCAAATTGCGCGCGCGGTGTGAGTAGATCGGCAAACTCAACGGCATCTATTTTAAAAGGAACTGTAACGTTTAAGCCTTTTCCACCTTCAGCGAAAAAATCTTTTGCGCATTTTTGAAAGGCATTTTCGTTCACTAAATGTTTTGAGTAGTGCATGTCCTGACCAGTTTGCTCAGCAAATTGGCGATGTATTTGGGGGGATTTACTGTGGTTTATTGGGTTGCCGAAAACGGCATATTGATCTGTCATTTAACGTCCACTACTACACACTAAAAAAATAGAAAAAATGTGAGGCAACTACACCCACTCGCGCGCCGATAAAAATTTCTCGATCAACTCCGCCTCAGCGGATTTAGGCTCTGGCTGGTAATCATATTCCCAGCGCACTAACGGAGGTAATGACATTAAAATAGACTCTGTCCTTCCACCGGTTTGCAAACCAAATAGAGTCCCGCGGTCATACACCAGATTAAATTCTACATAGCGACCGCGACGATAAAGTTGAAAACTACGCTCTCGTTCGCCAAAGACTGTGTGTTTTCGAACAGCTACTATAGGCTGATACGCGGGGATAAAACTGTCTCCAATCGCGCGCATAAAGGCAAAGCTATTTGCAAAGCCTTTTGCAAAATTTTGCTCATTAAGGTCGTCAAAAAAGAGCCCTCCGGCGCCGCGAGCTTCACCGCGATGCTTTAAATAAAAATAATCATCACACCATTTTTTAAAGCGTGGATAAACTTCCTCGCCAAATGGCTCACAGGCATTTTTGGCGGTTTGATGCCAGTGAATACAGTCTGCCTCGTTGCCATAATAAGGCGTTAAATCGTAACCGCCACCAAACCACCACACTGGATCGGCGCCTTCCTTTTCAGCAATGAAAAAACGCACATTGGCATGACTTGTGGGAATGTAAGGGTTGTGCGGATGAATAACCAAGGACACTCCCATGGCTTCAAACGCGCGACCAGCAAGTTCGGGCCGATGCGCAGTTGCCGACGCCGGCATTTGAGTTCCATAAACATGGGAAAAATTTACGCCGCCCTTTTCTATGACCGCTCCATCTTTAAGCACCCGTGTGCGGCCACCACCGCCTTCTGATCTATCCCACGAATCCTCACTAAAAACTGCACTGCCGTCTTCCCGTGCGAGTGCGCTACAAATGGCATCTTGCAGCCCCAACAGATACGTCTTTACGGCAGATTTATCCGGAAGGGAGCTTTCACCCTCGGAGGGGGTATTGTTGAGTGTAGAAATACTCATAAGAATCCTAGAGGGGTGAAAGGGGGGAGCAACATTCTACTCGCTGGATGCCGCCATCGGCTAGCGGCGAGACTGCAGCCAGACCGCGGCGACCAGATTATAGTGGCCAAACTATATTGGCCAGAAAACTGCTAAGCCGGGCGGACAACGTTGCCAGTCACTAAGTCGCGAATTTCCGACGGCTGCCTTGCACCACCGACCTTGCCCGACGTAATGGCATCCAAGCTATTGCCAAAATGACGACGAACTTGAAACGCGTCGCGAGCCGGTGGTGATCCTTGCGGATTACAGGAGGTAGAAACAATAGGGGCACCGAAGGCAGCACTTAAACCAGCGGCGACTGGATGGCGCGTAACGCGCAAGGCAACGGTATCGTATTGCCCACTGATCCATTTAGGCATTAGGCCATTTACTGGCACCAACCACGTCACAGGCCCTGGCCACGTATTTTTAAGGCGCTGGCGCTGCAAGTCATTTAAGTGAGAAATAAAGGGCTCAAATTGGCGGATATCTGCTGCAACAAGAATTAGGCCCTTGTCGACCGAGCGGTCTTTTAACTCCAGCAAGCGTGTAACGGCTCGCTCGCTGAAGGGATTGCAGCCTAGCCCCCAAACCGCTTCCGTAGGGTACGCAACTACGCCGTCTTGCCAAAGCTGCTTTGCTGCATACTGAACACGGGGGTTAAGTGACCATAAATTCAACATAACTAACAATATCTCGAGGAGGACAGGCGCCCAATCTACCGCAAGGCATGATGGCGGTCAAAAAAGCTCACTCAGACTCGTTGATACGCTGCCCCCAACTGCTGCAAAAAACCTTTAATTTCCAGCCCAACCAGTTGCGCCATCAACGCACCTACGTTGCTGCCGGTGCGCTCTACCAATTCGTCAATGGTTACCGGATCAAACCCTACGGCGGCCATGAGCTGTTGTTCAATTGGCGACAAGGTCTCCATTTCCAAACTCAGCTGGCCTTTTTCGCTGCACCGAGTATCGGTTTTAGGCGTGGCTGTCTTTATGGAGGTATTTCGAACTGAAGCGCGTTTTCCATCCTCCCGCAAAGCGACTAGCTCTTGCTGCTGATAGCTCAGCATGCCGTGCAGCTGCTCTACTATATCGTTCGCCGTCTCCACCAGAGTCGCGCCTTGGCGTATGAGCTGGTGGCAACCGCGCGCTAGAGGGTTATGAATAGAGCCGGGGATCGCAAATACTTCCCGGTCTTGCTGCAGCGCGGTGTTGGCGGTAATCAAAGAGCCGCTCTTGAGCGCCGCCTCAACCACCAATACACCACAACTCAACCCGCTAATAATTCGATTGCGCTGCGGAAAGTTAGCAGCTTGCGCACCTGTGCCCAAAGGAAACTCACTCACTAAAGCACCGCCGCCATCCAAAATACGCTGGGCAAGGTCGCGGTGACGCGCCGGGTAGATCATATTAATACCTGTGCCCATGACCGCAACAGTTTTACCACCGGCGGCCAAAGCGCCCTCATGCGCGGCCGCATCCACCCCCAGGGCTAAACCGCTGGTAATCGCAAAGCCATTGGATGCCAGATATTCTGAAAAACGATGAGCATTTTCTAATCCACCACCGCTCGGGTTACGGCTTCCAACGATGGCGATTTGCGGCAGGCTTAAACAGTCGGCATCACCGCGAACAAAAAGCAGAGGTGACGGCTTAGAAATCTCTCGCAGTAGGCTCGGATAACAAGAGTCTTCGGGCGTTAATACCTGTGTATTGGGCTGAGAATTTAGCCAAGCTAAATCATCCTGCACTTTTCTTCCTATCGGTGATTGCTGATAGTCCCGCTGAAAGTCCTTTACAGCACTCAACGTGGTCGGTTTTAGCAGAGTTTCGAGTTGGCTGAGGGGTTGCGTTAAAGCCGATTGAGCTGTTCCGAAAAACTCCAGCAACCGCGAGTAGGTGACAGCCCCAACATCGGGCAGCCGGTGGAGGGCTAGAGCGAAAAAAAGCGGATCTTGCATAAATGCGTCCTTGTTTGAGCGAGTGGTGCTTCATGCACCACTCTTATTCATGAACTAAATCTTGTTTCAGCTAAGGTGTAAGAGCAAGATCGCCTACGGACAACTGACGGTCAGCTTCCAAGACAAGGCCCAAACTCATTTTTTTAAAGGAGCGAAACACCATCAACAAGCCCGCGCGCTCATCCGGAAGAGCCACCTTGCCTCCTGATACTCGGTCGGTGACGAGCTCGCCTTTTTTGTAGATCGCAAGCACGTTGCCTACTTTAATTCCTTCTCGCTCACCGCGGTTGATCATCACCACATTAAATTTACCCACTTGAGTAACGCCACCTTCGACGGCAATGATGGTTCCCTGAATGTCGCCTTCAGGAGAGCTGGGATAGAAAGTCGATGTCATGGGCCGATCTTCGCTGAGCAGCAAACGATCGCCGATACGAATCTCCTCGTTAGCGCGCAGAACACCTACTGTAGCAACATCACCTTTGAACGATTGAATATTCACGGAGCCAACACCCAAAGCGTGAACACCTAGCGCTTCTTTGGTTTTAGGGTCAAAAAACACATCACCTTGGCGATAAACACCGTAGTTAGTTAGCTCCGCCGAAAATTGGCCGCGTGCATAGGCTGTATCGCCCGCCCCAACCACGATACGTTTCTGAGGGCCCGCCAATAGGTAAGGCGCCTTTCTCAAATCGGCGATTTCTACAATTTGGCTGTGGGATAAAAAACTATTGATACGATCTAGCGGGATGGTAGTAATTGCATCAGAATTCTGCTGGACTCGAATTCTAGGAGTGAGCTTACCGTCGGCACTGACGCCGCCGTTTTCACCAGGCAGTAATTTAAGCGTGCGCTCAGAGATAATACGCGGCTGACCATCCATGTAAATAAGCTTAATTAGATCACCCGGGAAAATAAGGTGTGGGTTTTCTATTTGCGGATTGGCTTGCCATATTTCAGGCCACTTCCAGGGTGAGTTTAAAAAGGTGCTGGAGATATCCCACAAGGTATCCGCCTTCTTAACGGTGTATTCATCGGGGTGACCGGTTTTGAGCAACGAGTCTTCAGCCAGCGAAGATAAACTCAGTAGCAATGCGGTAACAAGCCCAAACAAACCTTTAACAATCATTTTTTTCATAGAAACCGATCCTGTTTTATTCGGCCACGAGCCAGATAGGCGTTATAATAGCTCATTACTCACTATGCTGCTCCCCAGATACAGAGTAATTCCTGTACGATCATCATGTTAGCAGCGGTTATTATCATTTTACTAGAAGTTTGTCACAAGACTATGGCGATATTAGAAATCCTCGAGTTTCCCGATCCACGCTTACGCACCGTTGCCAAAGTGGTTACCGTGGTCGACGACACAGTTCGTACGCTTATCGACGATATGTTTGACACTATGTATGCCGCTCCAGGTATAGGTTTGGCGGCTTCCCAAGTTAATATTCACCGGCGTATTGTTGTTATCGACATCAGTGAAGACAAGTCACAACCCATGGTTTTTATAAACCCCACCGTGACGGTCCTCGACGACCAGCTCCATGAATACGACGAAGGTTGCCTGTCCGTACCCGGCTTTTACGAAACGGTTATACGCCCTGAACACATTAGTGTTACGGCGCTTGATCGTCAGGGCAAATCATTTACCTTGGAACCTAAAGAACTTCTCGCCGTGTGTATTCAGCACGAGCTCGATCACTTGAATGGTAAGCTGTTTGTAGATCATATCTCGCCATTAAAACGCTCTCGTATCCGCAAGAAGTTGGAAAAGCAGCACAAAGAGCAGGCACAATAGCGTTTTCGCTACACCACCATCCTCAGTCTAGCTGACACTATAAGATTATTCGATGACGCAAACTCAAAAACAGCAAACCTCTGGTCTGCGTATTATTTTTGCCGGTACGCCGGTATTCGCAGCTGAACACCTGAGAGCTTTGCTTGGTAGCGGCCATCAAATCATTGCCGTTTACTCGCAACCAGACCGGCCCGCTGGGCGCGGCAAAAAGCTAGGCGCAAGCCCGGTGAAAGACTTAGCGCTGGAACATCATATTCCCGTATTCCAACCCCTCAATTTTAAAGCCGACGCCACACACCAAGAAATGGCCGCACTGAATGCTGACCTGATGATTGTTGTAGCTTACGGATTGATTCTACCGAACATTATTTTAGCGACGCCCCGACTTGGCTGCATCAACGTTCACGCATCAATCCTGCCTCGCTGGCGCGGCGCGGCGCCAATACAGCGCGCCATTGAGGCAGGCGACAAGGAAACCGGCATAACTATCATGCAAATGGATGCAGGGCTGGATACCGGCGATATGCTGGTTAAGGTCTCCTGCCCCATTTTAGCGACAGATACCGGCGGAATATTGTATGATCGCCTCCTTACGATTGGAAAACCGGCGTTGCTTGACGCACTCATTCAAATCCAACAGAGTACATTAGCTCCGCAAAAACAGGACAACCAACTGAGTAACTATGCGCCAAAGCTGACAAAGAATGAGGCCGCGCTTGATTGGCATTTATCGGCCATGGAACTTGAGCGAAAGGTGCGAGCCTTCAATCCAGCTCCCGTGGCCAGCATCAAAATCAAAGGCACTGCGAGCGATGCACCGATAAAAATTTGGGCGGCGAAGGCCTCTGAAAAATCGGTTGTTTGTGCGCTCGGCACTATTACGCAGGTTACGTCAGAGGGAGTTTGGGTAGCCTGCAAGACCGGGCAACTCATTCTAGAATCACTGCAGCTTCCTGGTAAAAAGGCGTTACACATCCGTGAAATTTTACGTGGCCATCCCGATTTGTTCCAAGTGGGTGATTTACTGGAGCTACCGGCATGCTGAGTGTGCGCGGCGCCGCGGCGCAAGTGATTGGCCAAATTCTTCGCGGGCAGGGTTCCCTCTCCAGTCTACTTCCCATTTTTCAAGCGCAAGTCGTTGAAAAAGATCGCCCTTTACTACAAGAGCTATGTTTTGGAACCTGCCGTTATCAGCCACAACTCAGTGCTTACGTGGAATGTTTGGTCGATAAACCCTTACGGGCAAAGGATAGCGATGTTCAAGCGTTACTATTACTCGGCATTTACCAATTGCTGCACACTCGCATACCCGATCATGCGGCCGTCGGCGAAACCGTGGCAGTGGCTAGCACACTAAAAAAACCTTGGGCAACCAAACTCATTAATGGCGTTTTACGCAACTTTCAACGCGACAAAACCGCGCTAGACAATCTCCTCAGCCAAAATGTGGCATTTCAACATAATCATCCCGCTTGGCTCGAAGGGACTTTACGCAAAGAGTGGCCCTCGGAGCTGATGGATATCGTTACCGCTAATAATGCTCATCCACCTTTTACCTTGCGGATAAACCTCAACCACATCAGCCGTGATGCTTATCTAGCGCTCTTGCTAGAGCTTGATATAGCCGCCCAAACAACCCTTTACAGCCCGTTCGGCATCACCTTGGCCAACGCTTGCGATCCGCGCAAGCTACCGCTATTCGCCGAGGGCAGTATCAGTGTGCAAGATGAAGCGGCACAGCTCAGCGCACAGTTGCTGCAGTTAGCCTCGGGAATGCGGGTATTGGATGCCTGCTCAGCGCCCGGAGGTAAAACCGGTCATATGCTGGAGCTGGAGCCCGAACTCCAGGTAACAGCACTGGATTCCGATGAACGGCGCTTAGTTCGTGTACGCGAGAATTTGTCGCGCCTGCGGGTGAGCGCAACTATTGTTTGCGGTGACGCCACCAACAAAGACTGGTGGGACGGAGAACTGTTTGACCGCATATTATTGGACGCACCCTGCTCAGCAACCGGAATCATACGCCGGCACCCCGATATCAAAGTATTGCGTACACCAGAAGAGTTGGAAAAACTCGTTGAGCTGCAAGCTCAGCTGCTGAAAAATCTATGGGCAGTGCTTAAACCTGGCGGGATGTTACTTTACGCGACCTGCTCGGTGCTGCCCAGAGAGAACACCCATATAATCGCGGCATTCCTGCAAAAGCATTCAGACGCTGAATGCGACACCTTAGCGGTGCATTGGGGAAGGGCGCAAGCCTGTGGCCGACAGCTACTGCCTAATCTGAACGGACACGACGGCTTTTACTACGCTCGGCTAAGGAAAACCTAAATAACCATGATCCCATCCGCTTCAACTAAAGAGCCGCGTGGCAATTGGTTAATTCCAATAGCGGCACGAGCTGGATAAGGGGCATTAAAATACTGACTCATGATTTCATTCACCACGGGGAAATTAGCTAAGTCGGTCAAGTAGATATTTAACTTCACGAGATGTTGTAGATCGCCGTCAGCCGCCAAACAAACTGCTCGCAGATTTTTAAATACTTGATGTGCTTGAGCGGCAAAGTCTCCTTCAACCAATTGCATGGTTTTTGGATCAAGTGGAATTTGCCCAGACAGATACACCGTATTATTGACTTTAACGGCTTGCGAATAAGTGCCTATGGCGGCAGGTGCGTTGTCACTGTGGATAATAGCTTTATTGGTCATATCAAACCTGTTGTATCAAGAGAGTCGAGAAAGAGGAGATGGAATTTGCGAGCACTTGTGTGCGCTGAATCCCCGTTTGAAAAAGTAGAGCTGCCACCTAAAAAAGCAATTCGCGATATTATAACCAGCGTTTTCACAATCGGCATTCATTTCACGTTCATTTCTATAGATTAGAGTTCTTCCATTGATTATTTTTGCGATTATCGCGCTTTATAGGATTGCCATGAATTACGTTACACATTTTTCTGCATCAACATTACTTTCCTTTTGCATTTCTTTTTTTGCAGCAAACCATCTGGTTGCACAGGAGCGGCAAACCAATTTTAACAGTGACTTCGAAAGCGACACGCAAAGATGGTCGCTGGTCTATGGCGCCGAACTAAACAATGGTGAAGCACACTCCGGCGTCAATGCGCTAAAAATTGACGGAGAAGCTTCCATACGTACAAAATCAGCCATCGCTGAATCAGGCATTTTAGAACTCTGGGTTCGAGGCTCGGCACCCGTAACAAGTTACAAAATAAAAGTGCTGGTTAACAACTCACTCAGCAATGATGCAGGCTGGACACAAGTCGGCATGGTCGAGGCAAGCAACGGCGATACGGAATACCACGCAAAACGAATCTCAGTTGATGACCCCGCGAAAAAATATATTCGCTTAGACATTGAGGCGGTCAACGGCACCCTATTTTTAGACGATATTTCAATCGACAGAATTTTATTAAGTACAGCTCTACACAAAAATCAGCAGGTCGTGATTGACGAACTACTGACTAAGTTGCGTGAAGATAACACCTATCAAATGCAAATTGATGCCGTGCGTACACTAGGCAATAACTACACCTCACAGCTTGAAGTACAGCGCCAATATATTGAGTATGCCAAT
>JAYWHF010000649.1:0-2270 GCA_043777855.1 Gammaproteobacteria bacterium
TGGTGGTGGACTTGTTGGCGGAGTAGCCGATGTTGAAGCCGCCGCCTTGGCCTGCGGTGAAGCCGCGTTTTTTGGTCTCGGAGAAGTGGGTCTCTTCTCTTGTGTTGGTCTCGGCGGTGATGTTGACATCGCCTGTGGCTTTGATGGCGGTGAGCTGGTCGCTGATCACGGAGCTGCCTTTGATGTTGACATCGCGCTTGGCATCAAGAATAACGGCTGCGCCTTCGACGGTTGTGCCGATGGCGTCAATGGTTTGGCTGGCGCTTCGGATGGTGGTGTGGATATCTAAAGATATTCCTGAATCAATAGCAGCTTGCGCAATGGATACGCTGGCTAGTGGCTTAAATAACCTTGAAATTGAGACGTTTGACACGCTGGGAACAGCTGAAGCAGGTAGATAGGATGGATTTTGAAGAGAAACAGGCAAGTAGCCGGCATGGATACTGCGCGAGGCGCTATTGAAATAGTAGTCACAAGAAGGTTGGCCAAGGCGCGCAGCGTACATTGCAGCATGCGTGCGTATACTCACGCGGCAAGCGTTTGCGGTGCGCGTTAGCGTGTGGCTGTGAGCCACGAAACTGGTGCGCGGGATGGCCACGCAATTTGTGATGCTACGCCGCGCTGCGGCTGAAGGTGATACTGCGTTCACTATGGATTTAGGAGCGCGTTGCGCAAGTTCTATGCCGGCTAGTGACTGATTTGACTTATAAATATTATGTGGAAACTCATTCACGAAGGCAGAGGTACTGGCGGTCATGCGGGGAGCATGAGTCAGGCGCAGAGACTCCGGTGAGTGAGCAGGGTGGGATTGCATGGTGAAGCTGTGGTTTTGAAAACTGACAATTCTTTATGTGGCAATGTCACTCAGTCTTTTTTTTCTTTACGTATATGCTCTGCCGTGGCCAAGCAACCAATAAGAAGCGAAAGAAACAGCGAGCAGTAAAAGAACATTCCCGGCAATGATTTCAAATTAAAAATATCGAAGAGTTGAATGATGTCAGGGCGAAGATAAAGCAAACCCACGTGAAAAATAATTGCTAGGAATAATTGTGTCGCAAAACTATTCATCCAATAACACCACCAAAGCTTAGAGAATTTCCAAGGAGTTTTACTTCTTTTAATCCATATATCTTCAGACCCAAACCAGAAATCTTCTGGATGCTCGTAAGGTCGAACCAATATTGGGTAAACAAAGTGTTTTAAAAGCCACAACACATCTCGCTCCATGCGACGTAGCCTTGTTAGATTGATTTCTTCGGACATGATTTACTTTCCAAGTGTAGGAGGTAAAACTGGAGCCATGTTGCGTGGCGTATTGATATTGGTCTGGACTGGCCATATTGGTTGAGTTATGAAACTTGAGCCAGAATTTGGCACTCCTGTCGAGTTCAGCCAGCCTGCCGTACCGTAACCTATTGCAGCGCCGCTTCCATGAGTAATCACATTTGATAGCGTAAATGGAATAGCAGTATTTCGTAGCCCGTGAATAGCGTTTAGCTCGCGTCGTACCAACCCTGAGCCTACGGCGCTAGCCACAAAAGCGATGCCGAAATTTAAAGGGGTAAGGTTTTCAATGTTGTCTGCATTACCTAGGCCGTAAACGATAGTCCCAATTGAGCCGCTGGTCAGCGCACCAGAGACATATTGCGACCCCGTGATCGAACCAAATGCCTCAACAGGTCTTGATAATTGCCAAGCTGTAAATCTTGCTGCCCCTGCTGGAGCGCCTATAAGTGCAAGCTCTGGCGCAATAGGCTCCACCGCCCCACTAGATATCTGAGGCCAAATCTGTTGCTGTGCGATTGTGATCGTGGAAAGCTCACCCGCGCCCCAGTTGGCCGCGTGGCTGCATTGCCTTGGCGGCGCACAGCTTGGTGCAAGTTCAGCAGCCAGTTGCCGCAGCTCCTGCATGCCGCGCTCGCCCATTTGCGCGAGGCCGTTACCCACTGCGTTGCATACGGCTGGGTCTTTGCTGGTTTTGCAGGCATCAACAGCTTGTTTGATCTGTCCATCGCGCAAATCGTCCAAGGCATTGAGTCGTGTAGCCGTGCTACAGGCTTGCGCATTGGTGAAATTGCTCGCTGAGCAGGCCGCTGCTGCTTCGTTTCGAGTTTTGTTTTCTCGTGGAGTGAGGTAGTTGTTGAAGACTTCGTTGGCCGCGCCTGCAGCGCCAGCCGTGCCGCCAGCGGCTGCGCCCACCACGGTTGTAGCAATGCCTGTGAGCACGTTAGCCAGTGGGCCTTCAATCTTGGCTTCTTTGAGCGCGGCTG
>JAYWHF010000650.1:0-2256 GCA_043777855.1 Gammaproteobacteria bacterium
GAAGGTGTGCATCCAAAATTTAGCCGTGATAAAGCCATGAGGTTTCTCGCAAAAACTAATATTGCATTAAGTAGTAAAGTGAAAGACTTGTCCAAAGGTATGGTGACACAACTACATCTTGCGCTGATTATGGCGATTGACAGCAAGTTGCTGGTGTTGGATGAGCCTACCTTGGGTTTGGACATACTTTTTCGCAAGCAGTTTTATGAATCACTCTTGAATGACTATTACGATTCAGAAAAGACGATTGTCATCACCACCCATCAAGTGGAAGAGATCGAAGGAATTCTTACAGATTTAATGTTCATCAACGACGGAAAAATTATATTGGAACTGCCGATGGAAGATTTGCCGGGTAAGTTTTTTGAGTTGAAAGTGGGTGCGGCTGATCGAGCGGCTGCACTTGCATTCGGGCCTATCCATGTAAGAAGTATTCTGGGTGGTTTTGGGATGATTTTCGAAGGCTCCAATTCTGAAAAATTAGCAGGCTTGGGCAATCTAACAACACCGAGTGTCGCCGATTTATTTGTGGCGAAAATGTCTCCGTCAATGAGCCTTTAAAGAGGAAGTGCGATGAATACTCAAACCATTATTACGCAGGTAAAACGAGAGCTCTGGGAAAATAAAACGGGTTTCTTCTATGCCCCCTTAATTGTAACAGGCTTAATTATTGTATTGATCTTCGGGGCGGCTATAGGTATTGGCCAGTTGGTTGACGAGAACGGCTTTCGCTCAGACGCTACCCATATCGAGAAACCCAGTGACGGCGATATAGATATGGGTGATGGGAAATCTTTCAACATCCATCACTTCGATTTACATAAAGCTGCTCTCGAGAATCCATTTTTTTTCGGCGCGCCTATAGAAGCCGCCATGATCTTTAACAGCGTGCTATTAGCGGTGGTACTGTCTATCGTGCTGCTGGTCTATGCGCATAACTGTCTTTTTGATGATAGAAAAAATCGCGATATTTTGTTTTGGCGCTCTATGCCTGTCGGTGAAGTCACTAATGTATTCGTTAAGTTGGGTGTCATTATTGGTATGGCTCCGGTCATTGTATTTTTCTTGAATATTGTTGTCGGTGTGGTTGCTGGTGTGGTTGGAACGGTATTTTTTGTTGCTCACGGTGTTTCTCTTCTAGCGGTTCTAAAGTCCGCCGCAAATGTGGAAACCTTGATGATGGCATTTAAGATATTTGGAGTTTTTCTTTCTACGCTCTTGCTATTAGCACCCGTTGCCGCCTTTTTTCTTTTCTGTTCGTCTTTGGCAAAAAAGTCGCCGATGTTTACAAGTACACTGATTCCATTTTTACTCATTGTTTTGGATAAGATTTTACAAACGACTTTAGGTATTAATTTACACATTATGGATACAATTTCTATCTACTTACGCTCTGTGGTAATTTTCGTGAGGCTATTTATGCCTTACGAAGTTTCCATCGTGAGTGCAACCGCCGGTTTCGCGTGTTTAGTTTCGCTGATTGTTGGTTCAGTATTTCTTTATGGTGCCGTATGGCTGCGTAACAATCGTTATGAGATTTAAGGCGCGTGCAACTCATTTTTTAAGCCCACTACTATTTATCGGAGTAGCGTATGAACGAAGAGCGTAACTTTCGTGATTTAAAAAAATCGGCAACAGATTCTAAAATTGCCGGTGTGTGTGGTGGCTTTGGAGAATATACTCCGCTACCTTCATGGTTATGGCGTGTAATATTTATCACGTCAAATGTTTTTGGGGGCATAGGAATCGTCGCCTATTTATTATGTTGGATTTGTATGCCGTCTTCGGGCACGCCGAATCGTGGCCACTCGGAACAATGACGCGTGTGGTAATTACAATTGATTTCATTTAAGTCCTCCGTTAGTGTTTAGCAAAGCAAACTATTCAAAGAGATTGGTTATGGTACTAACGCAAACGCTTGAACAAACGTTGAAAATCTCACCGCAGCGAAGTTCTCTTGCAGACTATTTCAGGCTAATGGGAATAAAAGGCTGCGAACGTGTCTTTCACAATGCGCTTGAGCTTGGTGTGTTGCAATCCCTTCGGGCCTCGCTGGGCCCGCAGACGGCAAACGACATTGCCGCTGCCTGTGGGCTCGCCGAGCATCCTACTCGATTAATGTTGGATGTTTTAACGGAGCTGGGTGTTGCACGGCGTGAAGGAGATTTATATTTCAGTGGTGATGTTTTGCAATTGCTTCAAGGGGACTATGCGGATTTAAGCAGTCGCTACTGGAATTATTTACCTGAGTTTTTG
>JAYWHF010000651.1:0-6240 GCA_043777855.1 Gammaproteobacteria bacterium
TTTTTGCCGAGCTGGGCAAAGGCAATCGCCAGATTAGCGGCGGTCAGCGCAATGCTGAAATCGTCGTCACTGCCGATTAGCGCTAAGCTCAAGTTCGAGCTGTGGTTGAAGTAGCGTAGCTGCAGTTCACAGCGCAGGCTGCGCATAGCTTCCGTCCGCTGGCTTTGGGGGTTGTAGGCAACAAAAAGTCTAGAGTCCAGCAGGCTACCGGCTTCAGGCGTTTTAGTGTAAGCAAATTGCTGGGCCAGTACGGCATTGATATCAGCCGTATTGGCCAGCCCCAGCGACAGCGCGGCATCCCCAAAGCGCAGCCCTCGTGTGGCTTGTGTTTGCAAGATCAGCTTAAACTCAGCACTGTTGATGCGCCCGCTATTCAGCAGCATGCGGCCCATTTTGCTGTCAATTCGTTGATGGGTACTGACTTCTTGTGCTACTTTAACGGTCTCGTTCATGCCACCACTCCTCTTGCTAATGCGCTTTTTCCCCTTGGGGGTATCCTGCTCAGTACGGGCAAGCCTAACAATGTCTCCAGATCACCGGCGCTGCGTACCCGTCGGTCCAGCCACTCCCACGAAAGTGCTATTGCTACACCAAGCAGAAGCCCCGTTATGGCCGCTAAAAACAAGGTTGCCAGTGGTTTTGGCGATCGGGGGCGGCTAGGTACTTCGGCTGTATTCAACAGCGCTATGTCAGTTTGTGCGATACGGCTTTCAAGCTTGGTTGCGGTGGCTCGGGCTAGCGCTGTGTCGTAGGCTGATTGTGCGTTGTCAACTTCCTGCTTAATCAGCGCCAATGCATTGCGGTTGCGGCTAAGCTGCATTACTCGCTCTTTCTGTGCCGCCAGTTCGGTAGCGAGGCGATCTTCGCGCGATTGAGAAAGTTCAACGGAGCTGCGCAGGCTGCCGTTAATGAAGCGCAGCGATTGTTCCAGCTGAGATTTTAGGGATTCCACTTCCCCCAAGGTTTGCCGATATTGAGGGTGGTTTTCTCCAACCTTAGTCGCTAAATCGCCGAGTTTTGCTTGTGCTTGCGCGAGTTCACTGGAAAGCCTCTGTACTTGCGGGTTGTCCAATGCTTGCGAGGGCAGTGCGCCGCGGTTGTTGCCGGTTATCTGTTCATTGCGGCTGGTGCTATTGAGCCGCTCACCTTGAGCCGCAATCAGCATAGAGGACAGCTCGGCTAATTTGGCCGACTCAAGATCCAGCCGGTCAGACGTGGCCAGAATATTATGTTTTTCTTGATAGGCGGACAGAGCATCTTGCTTCTCTATGAGGTTAGCGCGCATAGACGCTAGCTGCTGGTCATACCACTGCGTGATTTGTTTGGCCGGCTCAATACGCAACTCTAAGTTAGTGTTGATATAGGCCTGTGAGAATGCATCCGCCAGTTGGGCGGCGAGGGCCGGGTTGCGGCTTGTAAAACTAATACTAAGAACGCTACTGTCGCGTTTGGGCGTAACGTCTAGGCCGGCGCGTAGGTAAGTAATCAGCACTCGATGCCCGGCATCTTCGCTCGCGTCAAGGTGCAGTTCATCAATCAGCACTTGGTGTTGCAACAAGCGTTGTTGATCGATGACTTTGTTGGCAACGTTGCCGCTGCGGATTATGTCGGCCTGAGTGCCAATGTAGCCCGCTGTTAATCGCCCGGGCAGAATTTGGCCACTAATCGGATCTTGCCCTTTGCTATCAACAATGAGCTCGGTAGTGGCCGTGTACATTTTCGGCATGAGCAAAATCGCGATGCCCGCCGCTAAAACCGCCGCGAAACTAATGCCGGTAATGGTTAATCGGCGTGCAACTAAAATGCGTACCAGTGTGTGTAAATTCATTGGATTGACCCTATTAAAACAAACTTTCCTGAACCACGATAACGTCGCCATCCGATACCATATCGTCGGATTTGGCGCGCAACTCTTTCACGGAACCGTCCGCTTGCTGACGAAACAGTTTTACCGAGCGTTCGCTCGCGCGAGGATTCAGGCCGCCACCGACACCCAAGGCTTGCATGACATTGAGCGGCCTATCCAATAAATACATACCGGGAGCTCGTACTTCGCCATTGACATAAAATCGGCCGGCGACGGGTATATAAAGAGTGTCGCCGTCTTTTAACCAAACTACCGGGCTATTGTCGGCCTCACGGTTAAGCAATTTCTGAAGATCGTATTCGCGGCGCTCCTGACGGCCGCTGCTGTCTTTGCGAATGAGGAATAGGCGCTCACTACCGGCATCTGCCACGCCACCCGCCCACGCCAACGCCTGAGTGAGCGAGGTTGCGCCCTCGAGCGTTAACTTACCCGGGCGATTGACCTTGCCTAATATCGCCACGACTTGGCTACGATACTGAGTCACCAGCATATCCACCTGCGCGCTTTTCAAAAAATTTCCGCTTTGGAAGCGCGAGGACACTAATTTTGCAGCGTCACCACTGGAAAGGCCTGCCACTTTTACAGCGCCGAGTAACGGGATTTCCATGGCACCATCGGCGTTAATTTGACCTTCAGCGTTCAGTTCGGGCTGGCCGTAAACGGTGATTCGAACTTGATCACCAACACCCAGTAAGTAGCTTGTCTGCGCGTAGGTATTTCCCACCAGCAGTAGAAGCATTAGCGCGCTAGTAAAGATTTTGAGGGTGTTCATATCGCATAACCTTGCATAAAACTTGATCCAAAATTCTTGCTCATCGCCATGTGATTAGCAGTTAGGGGGGATGACTCACTTGTGCTGCAAAACCAAGGCCGAAATGGCCAAAACCCTGTAAAAAAATAGGGATAGCAGTGATTAAAAAATGACAGAAAACCGGTGCGTCGCCTTTATAAAATCACTGAAACGGCCGAGGGCTCAGGGCTGGCAAGGGCTGGCTCGCGAGTGATTTATTTTTTGGAGCTTTACGTACAAAGGAATGTAAGTAAAGGTTTTTTAGCGAAATGCCATATTTTGGCGCAGCAATAAGCACTTTGCGGCAGCCCATCCCAAAATTCGTTGCGCAATTTTAGTGCGCTGGCATTGGTGTTCATGGCAAGTTGGATTCTAGATAAACTGGTCGGGGTGATCTGTGCGTCTACGCACACAGTATCTTTAAGGTGCTTTTATAGGTTATCGGTTCAGTTATTGGTTTGGTTATTGGCCGTACGTGAAATGAATTGCTATTCATCGTGAGTTTTTTGCGTGGCGGCTATTTGGCGGGTTGAGGTACAATGCCCCCCTTAAATTTTTCTCTCCTTCCCATCAACGTGGCAGCCCCTTTTTCGGGGGATTACTGCTAGTCACTTAGGATTCTTCTATGTTTGATAAAAACCAAACTATCGCGTCTTTCGACCCCGAAATTTGGGCATCCATCCAAAATGAAGGGCAACGGCAGGAGGATCACATAGAGCTGATTGCCTCTGAAAACTACACCAGCCCTCTGGTTATGGCGGCACAAGGCACCAAGCTGACGAATAAGTACGCCGAGGGATATCCCGGTAAACGCTACTACGGGGGTTGTGAATATGTTGATCAATCCGAAGCTTTGGCAATTTCGCGCGCCAAAGAGCTGTTTGGTGCGGATTTCGCGAACGTACAGCCACATTCCGGCTCGCAAGCCAATAGCGCCGTTTATGCGGCACTTTGTAGCCCGGGCGATACAGTGCTCGGCATGAGCCTAGCGCACGGTGGTCACTTGACTCACGGCGCTAAAGTCAGTTTTTCGGGCAAAATGTATAACGCCGTTCAGTATGGAATAAATCCGGAAACCGGTTTGGTTGACTATGACGAGGTGGAGCGTTTGGCCATTGAACATAAACCGAAAATGATTGTTGCCGGGTTTTCAGCTTATTCGCAAATTATGGACTGGCAACGTTTTCGTGAAATCGCCGATAAAGTGGGTGCGTATTTATTTGTAGATATGGCCCACGTAGCCGGCCTTGTTGCAGCGGGTGTCTACCCGAACCCCGTACAAATTGCCGATGTTACTACCTCAACCACGCATAAAACGCTGCGCGGCCCTCGCGGCGGAATTATTCTGGCAAAAGCGAATGAAGAGATTGAGAAGAAGCTGAATTCGGCGGTATTTCCCGGCGGTCAGGGCGGCCCGCTCATGCATGTGATCGCGGCGAAAGCGATTAGCTTCAAAGAAGCCATGAGTCCGGAATATAAAGTCTACCAAAAACAAGTGGTTGTAAATGCTAAAGCCATGGCCGCCACGTTTAAGGCGCGTGGTATTAAAATTGTTTCTGGCGGCACCGAAAATCACCTCATGTTGGTGGATTTAATTGGTAAGCCATACAGCGGTAAAGATGCCGATGAAGCCTTGGGTCAGGCGAATATCACCGTTAATAAAAATTCCGTACCGAATGATCCTCGTTCACCTTTTGTGACCTCAGGCATGCGCGTTGGTACGCCGGCTGTTACCACGCGTGGTTTTAAAGAGGCTGAATGTATTCAGCTGACTCACTGGATGTGCGATATTCTTGACGCCCTAGAGGCGGGAAATGCGGGTGAGGTGATTAAGGCCGTTAAAGTAAAAGCGTTGGATTTGTGCCGACGGTTTCCGGTTTATGCGGAATAAGCTATATGTAAATTGATAAAGTGTATTTTCAGCAATAAAAAAGGCAGCCAACTGGCTGCCTTTTTTATTGCTGAGAAAATAATGAAACCTTTAAGCGCTAAGTGAGCTTTCTAATAGTTATAAAAAAATAATCCACTGCAGAAATATTCTTCTTCATAGAACTGAAATACATAAAAATAATTTAACTAGATTTTGTTATCTGTCACATTAAATTACATTCGATTTATTTTGTGAGCTGGTCTATCTTTATTTCAATAACCTCAACTCAGTTTGTCGAGCTAGCGAACATGAACCCCAGAAATTTTTCCAATTTCCATAAAAGTATTTTTGTTGGCTCAATGGCTTTCTTGATAGTCGCGAGTTATTTATTCAGTCAAGGTAACGGCGTTGATACAACAAGCGCGGTCGATAGTGCTGGCCTAAACGTCGTGAACTTAGCAGCGGAAAAAAATGTGGAAAAAAGTGCGGAAAAAAGTGCGGAAAAAAATTCAGATTTTGCTGTAACGATAGTTGAAAAAATAGCGAAAGAAGATCGTTGCTTGGTTGATCCAGCTCACGTTACTTGTCGCGATCAGAAAACAATGCCAGCGACTGTTATCGCGAGCAAAAATACCGCCACAGTAAAAACGAATACTTGGAATGTCGGCGGCGCAAAAGCGCAAATTCCAAGTATTCCGTTAAATGAAAGAATTCGCGATTACGACGTTGTAGAAATCGAACAACATCCGGAATCAATCCCTGACGTTGGTGATCAAGTAACACTGCCAATGTTGAAAGGGCAACATGTCGTTGTAGATGTGAAATCAATATCTATCAGTGCGAATGGCGATAAAACCTGGTCTGGGCATTTGCAGGGAGGCGGGACAGATTATCCAGTGATCATGACTTACGGCGAAACGTCTATCTTTGCCATGATTACCACACCAGAAGGCAGCTACAGTATGGAATCGGTTCGTGGTGTTGGATGGCTCTATAAAAATCCGTCAGAGCTTGAACTATCCTCGACTGAAAATAATGATTACCTTGAAGTTCCTGAAATTTTGTAACTGATTTTTTACATTAATAGCTAACCCTTAGTGAGAACAATAATCATGAAAACATAGCTGATATTTTTAAGTGAACTTTAATGGATGCGCGCAATTATTGCTAACTAGGGAAAGTTTTAAGTAAAGTCACATTAACTGAGAATTATAGTCATGAAAATATTGAATAAAAAAATCTCTGGATTTTTTCTCACCCTTGGTTTGATCGCACTCTCTTCTGTTTCCTATGCGGCTAATACGGCTATCGATGTTTTGGTGGTATATACCAAAGGCACGACTGATCTTTATGGTAGTGATCCTACAACGCGCTTCAATCAATTATTTCAAGTAACCAATCAAATTTATAGAGACAGCAATGTCGATTTAGAAATCAGAATGGTTGGTACAAAGCTGGTGGACTACACCGATGATAATGATGCCGGTGTTGCCTTAAATGATATTACTTACGCAAAAGTATCGGCCTTCAGTGGTATTGCGGCTTATCGAGATCAAGTAAAAGCAGATATGGTGCTTTTCTATCGTCCATACAAAGCGATTCACGGTAGTTGCGGAATAGCCTGGGTTGGCGGTGGCGCCAACGGTGACTTCGCTAATCCCGAATGGAAAAAATATATGTATGCTCATGTTGCTATCAGTTCTTGTGGTGACT
>JAYWHF010000652.1:0-6238 GCA_043777855.1 Gammaproteobacteria bacterium
AATCAGCAGCGACAAGATCGCCAATTAATGGCATTGATATTTTTCCGTCCGGCCTAACTTGCACTGAACGAGATAGCTCCGGATTGCGCCATATGTTTACCTCGATGGAGTCACCAACGCCAATCCGATACTCAGAAACTAGGCCGCCATTAACAGCCGGCGGTGCTTGCTCTTGAACGCTGCTGCAAGACACCAAACAAATTGCTGCAATTGCAACGTAAATTAGCTGGATTACATTCTTCATAGCTCTACTCTTCTGTGGGTCTGTGGGTCTGTGGGTCGGCGCTCATTCGCCGCAGGATGTTTGATAAGTGCGTCAGCTTAATGCACGCCCTTGCCCAATAAAATAATCTCGACCGTTTGAATCATAATCAATAAGTCCATTAAGAAACTATGATTTTTAGTGTAGTAGAGATCGTACTGCAATTTATTTTTTGCGTCCTCAACAGAAGCGCCATAGGGGTACTTCAGTTGCGCCCATCCCATCATTCCGGGCTTCACTTTATGTCGAGTTTCATAGAATGGAATTTGGCGAGCAAGATCGCTGACAAATTCCGGGCGCTCTGGACGCGGGCCAACAAAACTCATGTGCCCCGTTAATATGTTGTATAGCTGCGGCAATTCATCCAAACGCGTGTTGCGAATAAATGCGCCCACTCGTGTAACGCGGGCGTCGTTTTTCTGTGCCCAAACCGCTTTACCTGCTTTTTCAGCGTCCTGCCGCATACTTCTAAACTTATAGATACGAAACGTTTTTCCGTTGTAGCCTACGCGCAACTGGTGGTAGAGAATGGAACCCGGGCTCTCCAACTTAACCGCCAAGGCGGTTAGCAACATGAAGGGCCAAAGAACGGCTAAAAATAATGACGCGAGGGTCAAATCAAACAATCTTTTGATGATTTTATCTCTGAACGAATACTTGAAGCCGTCAGAAAATAACATCCAGCTTGGCTGAAGCAGGCTAATATCGACGCGCCCAAGCTCACGCTCGTAAAAACTCAGCCCATCGCAGGAGGCAATTCCTGCCAGCTTACAATCTAAAAACTGACTTAATGGAAAAACATCACCACTGGCTCGACGACGCTCATCAGGCGATATCACAATTTCAGATATTTGTGACTGCTTGGTAAACGCCAGCCAGCTAGCCGGCTCCGCTAAAATTAACGCGGGGTCAACCACGACTTTATCATCAGTACTAGGAATGCACCCCACAATTTCCACGCCTAGCGCTGCTTTGTTGAGCTCGAGATCATCCAGTAGTTTTTTTGCGCGCACGCCTACGCCATAAATCACAACTCGCCGCTTTAATTTAGCGGTATCGACGACCATGAGAAATACACGACGCGCAAGAACAACCAAAACGGTAGACACGATCACGGCCCAAAAGCCCTCCTGCTGATCGATGAATTGATTGCCGAGAATTAGATTTATGAGCATTAAACATAGGCTGCCCAGCAAGAAAAAACTCACTAAGGTTCGCAATACCATGCTGGAAAAGCCTTCGCGAACGAGGGCGGTGTAGACGCCCATCGACAAGGTGCAGCAACTAAAAATGGTGGAAAACAATAGAATCGGCGGCCAGTTTATGCTGCCAAAATCGCCGAGGTGCTGAAGCTCGAAGCGGTCCTTCGACAAATGCTGTGCAAGCCAAACCGCAAAACCTAGCAAAGCAGCTTCGGTAATCCCGAGAAATAAATAGGGCAAATGCACAAAGTGCTTATTAATACGAATATACGACAAACCCGCTTCCTTCAAGTACTAAAATTATAAAACGGTGAGGCTGGCTAAGACGACACCGGTTCGGTAGACCCTAAGCCATAGCTTGCATTGATAGACCCTAAGCCATAGCTTGCTTGGCATTATAGTCAATTCTGTGACAAATACTCGCCCTTCTACCAACCAATTCTTAGAGCGCATTTTTTTTAAAACGCGCTGTCCCTGTGATAACCTAGCGCCTTCCAATTTACCTGTTTTTGGATTTCTCTGACTATTAAGGAATCGGCTCATGTTTGCAAGCAATCCCACAATTTGCATTATAGGGTTGGGCTATGTTGGCCTACCGCTCGCCGTTGAGTTCGGCAAAAAAACCAATACTATAGGTTTTGACATTAACCAAACACGGATTGACTCCCTGCTAAAAGGCGTCGACCACACTCTTGAACTGAGTTCTGATGAACTCAGCGAAGCAACGTTACTGCGTTACAGCACCAACGAAGCCGACCTCAAAAATGCTGACGTTTACATCGTAACCGTGCCAACACCTATTAACGCTGGCAATCAACCCGACTTAACGCCGCTTGAAAAAGCTTCTGCACTCTTGGGTCGAGTTATGGGTAAAAACGCCATTGCGATTTATGAATCCACGGTATACCCGGGCTGCACTGAAGAAGTTTGTGTGCCTATTATCGAAAAGATATCGGGAATGACTTTTAACAAGGATTTCTTTGCCGGGTATAGCCCTGAACGCATCAATCCGGGGGACAAGGAGCGCCGCGTCCACAACATTATCAAAATTACCTCAGGGTCAACGCCAGACGTTGCTGACTATGTTGACGATCTCTATCGAAAAATTGTTGTTGTGGGCACTCATAAGGCCAGCAGCATCAAAGTGGCTGAAGCTGCGAAAGTGATCGAGAACACTCAACGCGACATCAACATAGCGCTGGTCAACGAGCTGGCCCTGATCTTTCATCGCTTGGGCATTGACACCCTCGAAGTGCTTGAAGCCGCTGGCTCCAAATGGAATTTTTTGCCCTTCCGCCCCGGCCTTGTGGGCGGCCATTGCATCAGCGTTGACCCCTACTATCTCACCTATAAAGCTCAGCAAGTGGGTTACTACCCAGAGGTTATTCTCTCGGGCCGACGCGTGAACAATAGCATGGGCCCCTTTGTCGCTGACTCTGTTATTAAGATGATGACCAAACGCAAAGCGCACGTTGTCGACTCCAAAATCCTTATCATGGGGCTGACTTTTAAGGAAAACTGCCCCGACCTTCGCAACACCGGTGTGATCGATATCGTTACAGAACTTGAGACTTACAATACCATTGTCGATATCTACGACCCTTGGGCTGACCCAGCGGAAGCGAAGCACGAGTACGGTGTCAGCCTTATCCGTCAGCCGGCGCTCGGCACCTACGATGCCATTATTATTTGTGTAGCGCATGACAAGTTCCGCCAAATGGGCGCCGCTGGCATCCGGGCCCTAGGAAAAGCTAATCACGTGCTATTTGATGTCAAACATTTGCTCGCTAAAGGCGATGTAGATGCTCGTCTTTAATCGATAAGGGTTTCTATGAAAGTTCTCGTGACCGGGACCGGCGGCTTCATTGGGGCCGCTCTCGCCAAACGCTTACTGGAGCGCGGTGATCAGGTTGTTGGTATAGATAACCTCAATGATTACTATGACGTACAACTCAAGAAAGACCGTCTTGCACTGCTGACAAGGCTTGACGGTTTCACAGATGTTCGCTGCAATTTAGAAGATAAATCTGCCGTAGATAATACGTTTAACACCCACCAACCCAATAGAGTGGTTAACCTTGCCGCACAGGCGGGCGTACGCTATTCGCTGAAAAACCCTCAGGCCTACATTGATTCAAATATCACGGGCTTTCTGAATATTCTTGAGGCATGCCGCCAGTTTGGTACTGAAAATTTAGTTTACGCATCCAGCAGCTCTGTTTACGGGGCAAACACGGCTATGCCCTTTTCCACCGCGCAAAATACCGACCACCCCGTGAGCATTTACGCGGCCAGCAAAAAAGCCAACGAACTAATGGCGCACACCTACAGCCATCTTTTCAATATTCCCACGACTGGATTGCGTTTTTTTACGGTCTATGGGCCCTGGGGGCGACCCGACATGTCGCCCATCATTTTCGCTAAAAAAATAATGGCGGGAAAACCTATCAACGTTTTTAACTATGGCAATCATCGGCGCGATTTCACCTATATTGACGACATTGTCGAAGGCATTATTCGTACTCTCGACAAACCCGCCGTGGCAAATTCTGAATGGAGTGGCGAGAGCCCTGACCCAGCATCGGCGAAATCGCCTTATCGCCTCTACAATATAGGCAGCAATAACCCCATAGAGCTGTTGTATTTTATTGAAGTGCTTGAAAATTGCTTGGGCAAAAAAGCCATCAAAAACTTGTTGCCGATGCAGCCCGGTGATGTGCCGGATACCTACGCCAATGTGGATGCGCTGATTAAAGATGTGGGCTATAAGCCGCAGACCTCCATCGAAACTGGTGTTGAGAGTTTTGTAAAATGGTATCGAGACTATTATCGAGACTATTACAAAGCGTAAATACAATTACGCCGGACACATTTATCAAACCAGTTTATGCAATCAAAACCAACCCATTATTTTTTGATCGTACATTATGAAAAACCCAGCCGTATGAAAAGCCAAGCCGTCACTCACGCAATGACCGTCGATGTTGAAGATTATTATCACGTAGCGGCCTTTAACAAAGCGATTGACCCCAATGACTGGGACAAATGGCCGTCGCGAGTAGAAGCAAACACGCACAGATTGCTACAGTTATTTTCTGACGCTGATATTAAAATCACTTTTTTTATTTTGGGCTGGGTGGCAGAACGTCATCCGGAACTGGTGAAAACCATTCGAGCGCAGGGCCACGAGATTGCATCCCATGGCTATAGCCACCAATTAATCTATAGGCAAACGCCAGCGGTTTTTCGCGAAGAGACGGCTAAATCCAAGCAAATTCTTGAAGATTTAGGTCAGGCTCAGGTGTTTGGCTACCGCGCGGCAAGCTACTCGATAACGCGCAAATCGCTGTGGGCTTTGGATATTCTGGCAGAGCTGGGTTTTACCTGGGACTCCAGTATTTTCCCCACTCGACACGACAACTACGGTATTCCCGGAAGCCCTGAAGAGCCCTATCGCATAAAGACTACTCACAATAAAGAGCTTATCGAGTTCCCCCTCACTACCGCCCGAGTATTGGGGCAATCGGTGCCAGCGGCTGGCGGCGGCTACTTTCGACAGTACCCCTACGCACTATCTCGTTGGCTGTTTGAGCGCGCCAGCTTGCATCAAACCAAGCCCCAAATTTTTTATCTGCACCCTTGGGAAATAGACCCTGACCAACCACGTGTACCAAATGCCGGCTGGCGCAGTAATTTTCGCCACTACACCAACTTGAAACGTTGCCTACCCCGCTTGGAACGCATGATCAGCGATTTCCAATTTGGCACCATCAGTGAAAGCTTAGGCTCTACGAGCGTTACCAAAACCTTACACCTAAAGGAGTTGGCCTCGGACACAGCCGTGTAGCTCACCAAAAAATCGGCCTGGCCCGAACAACCTCATAAAACCTAGAGCGCGCTAAGCACGCTAAGATAGACGCGAGAGACGCAGACCAGTAGAATCGCTCCCTCGCCAACAAAGGCACATTTCACGTCATCAATTTCCAGCACCCATAGCTCAGTTGGATAGAGTAGCGGCTTCCGAAGCCGTTGGTCGCAGGTTCGACTCCTGCTGGGTGCACCACTCCTTTATTGGTTGGAATACATTTTCCAAGCCTATCGTTGGGTTGATCAGCAGCTAAGCGATTTTTACAATAAGGCTTGCCATTCTTCCCGTTGCACCATCGCGGCGATAAGAATAGAAATTGTCGCTGTCGGCATAGGTACAATGGTTGCCACCATAGATGTCCAGAACACCCAACGCGTTTAATTCAGCGCGAGCCAACGCATAAATATCCGCATAAAAGTGAAATGGGCGCTCGGCCGCCAAAAATGCCTTTGCAATCTCGTCTGCTTGCTTTGGGCTGCGCGCCGCTTTAAAAAATGCCTCAAGTACATCCACGCCGACCTCAAAAAAACCTTGTGATATTGCAGGGCCTAAGTAGGCAAGAATGTTTTTAGAAGGACAGGAAAATTTGGCTATTGCCCGCCCGGCGATGCCCTTTGCCAGACCGCGCCATCCACAGTGGACGGCGGCAACTTGGGTACCTTTTTTATCGCAGAATAAAATGGGCAAACAGTCTGCCGTCATCACCACACAAGCTTGGCCAAATGCGTTGCTATAACTGCCATCAGCCGTGCGCACCAGCCCATCATTCTTGGCGTTGATGACCTTCATTCCGTGAATCTGTGCGAGCCACTGAGGAGATTTTGTAAGGCCCAGCAGATCGCAAAAATCTTCACGATTGCGATCCACAGATTGCACACAATCGCCCACATGCGAACCAAAGTTGTT
>JAYWHF010000653.1:0-6219 GCA_043777855.1 Gammaproteobacteria bacterium
GGCAAGTTGCGTTGATAGGTTTTCAACAACATCATCATTGCCATATGGCAGTGCAGTAACATTTGAAATTACCGGTATTTTTGGCGCGGAAAACTTAAATTTCTTTAGATAAACTTCAAACTTTTCTTTTACCGGCTGCATAATACGCGAGTGAAATGCCCCACTGGTATTCAATGGATAATAGAGCATTGCACCCTGCGAGAAAAATTCTTGCGCACTGCTAATCTCTTCTATGGGGCCAGAAATAACAATTTGCGAAGGTGTATTGTAATTAGCCAGGTCAATATTCATTAAGCCATTTGCTTTCAAAATAGTTTCGATTTCTTCTTTACTTGCATTGAGTATGGCAGCCATGCCGCCTTCTGGCGCGTTACTCATTAACTCTCCGCGCTTTTTAACCAACTTCAAACCTGCTTCAAAGTCGAAACATTCTGCAGCGAGCAATGCATTAAACTCGCCCAAGCTATGTCCTGCGACATAATCAGGTTTTTGACCGTTTTCTTCAATTTTTTTAAAGTAAGAAAGTGCATTCACCACATAAAGTGCCGGCTGTGTAAACTGCGTTTTGTTCAGTTCCCGTCTTGGATCCGTCAGACACAGTTCTTTGATCGAATAACCTAAAATGGCATCCGCTTTCTCGGTTAATTCTTTAAAGTGATCAAATAAATCTCCGCCCATTCCTCGTGATTGGGATCCCTGGCCTGGGAACATAAATGTCTTCATGGATATATCCTCTCGATAATGTAAATGGTCATTTTGAAATTTCTATATTTTTAAAACATACTAGCTGGGCAGAAATAGTTTTATAAATTCAATATTTTTGTAAACAAATAGCAGAATTAATACCGCCAAATCCCATACTCAAATTTAAGGCATTTTCAATTTTATGAGCAATTGCCTGATGCTGCACCCAGTTGTGATCCGACTCTATGGGGTTTTCTAAATTTCTCGACGGATGCAGCTTTCCTGCTTTCATTTGCAACAAAATTGCAATCATTTCAACTGCGCCCGCAGCACTTAATCCATGACCGATAATGGATTTTGTGGCATTTAAATAAGCATGACTAAGACCACAATGTTGAATCGTTTGCAGTTCTGTCACATCACCAATGCCTGAGCCCGTACCGTGAGGATTAATATAATCAATATCGGCTGCTGACAGTTTTGCCAGGCTCAACGCTTTTTGTATGGCCTTAACTTCTCCTTCAAATGAAGGATTTGGATTTCTGTTGCCATCCATCCCCACTGCCCAGCCAGAAAGACGGGCGTAGCGATTAACAGCGGTTCTTGTCACTGAATTTAATTTTTCGACAACAATGGCTCCACAATTTTCACCAAAAATAAATCCGTCTCTATCTCGATCAAACGGGCGACAGGCTAACGCGGGCTCCTTTGCATAGCGATCAGAACCCATCGCGCCTAGCGAGCGAAAGCCTTGGCACTCCCAATGCGAAAGATCCATCAATGCACCCATAGCAATACACACATCGACCTGCCCCGACTGAACCGCTTCAATGGCTTGCACAATAGCCACTTGCCCACTCGCCGATGCACCACCCAAGGTATAGGCAAATCCTTTAATGCCAAACACTTCTGTGCATAATCCGCAGAGATCCGAATCCATAAATGACATAGCATAAGTTGGGCGTAAAAATTGAATACGATTTTGATAGGCCTGATGGGTTTGTACCAATTCTCTTTGTTGAAAATTAGACCCACCAATAATTAACCCAATGCGTTCAGGATCTACATCACTTAATTGTGCTTCATTCCATGCTTCATGAAGAGTGGTAAGTGCAACCTGGCCCGACAGCGAAGCCGTTCGCAATAAACTTTTTGAAATAGACTCGGGTATAGACAGGGCCGCTATTTCAGCACCTAAAAATTCAGTCGGTTGTTCCGACAACTCGCCAGCCTCATTAAGCGACTGGGATGATTGCCGACCGGGGCGCTGCATCACCGAAAATTTATGCTGGCCCTGTAACAAGGCGGCAATAAAATCTGATTTTCCCTGCCCAATGGAAGAGGTTACACCCAGGCCGGTTATGACAATTTCAGGCTGGTTAGGGGTTTTCATGCCGCCAATTTACCCTGAAGTATGCTGGCCAACTCACCAATGTTTTCAGCTCTTGCAATGACAATAAGAGGAATATTTAACGATAAAGATTCCAATGTCATCATGACAATTTCAGAGCGATCAATTGAGTTAGCGCCAAGGTCCCGCATTGAATCTGTCTCTTGAAATTGATAATCTTTCAAGCGCGGAATAACTTCACAAATGTGTCCGGTAATAATGTCAAAAATTGCTTCTTTGTTCATATTCTTTCTCCAAAATTTAAATGCAGGTTGTACTATTTTTAGAACACACTGTTCTATTTTTAAAACATGCTGCACTGTTACTTTCCAAAAAAAGCTTCAATGCGTTCTTTAACCTCGGGCTGATGAAATGTTTTTTCATGCATCACAACCTCCTGAGCAATAACCTTTGGCAAGCCTTCACGAAGATGAGCAACCAAATGATCTTTTAAGGTAACAAGGGATACTCTCGGTTTTTCAGCAATTGTTGCAGCTAACTCGAAAGCATATTCCATTACGTTTTCGCGCGGCAGAACCGGAAATGGAATTCCCCGCGTTTGCAATTCTTCACCGCGATAAGTTTTAGCAGAAAGCATCATTTCTTGCGATAAACTAATACCGAGTTTTTGCGGAAGAATAAACGTAGCACCCATACCAGGCGTAAAGCCATATTTCATAAAATTGGTTGTATAAATACTTTCGCGAGTTAAAATAACAAAATCAGCAAACATTCCCATAACAAAACCGCCGCCGATGCCATGCCCTTGCATGGCAGAAATAACCGGAATGGGGCAATTCAATGCCAAGCTATACAAATCTTTATCGGAAAACTTACCCTTACCTTCAGAGAGATAAAGTAATGCCTCCTGGGTTCCGCCACTCGCAAAATAGCTATCGTATCCAGTAAAAATGACAACCTTATATTGAGGGCTGTGTTTGATTGTTTCAAAGGCGTCGATCAATCCATCCGTAAGCTCTTTAGAAAAAGTATTTTTATTTACCTTATCTTGCATCTTAATTTGGACGATTCCGGGCCCTACCTCTGTCAACTCAACAACCGGTTCACTCATAGTCAATCCCCTTCCCAGGGAAATTTTCCCGTAGTGACGTAACGCGAAATAATTTTCAAATTTACCGGGTCAGAAAATACGGCACGGTTGCCCTCTAGTGCTTTAGGTTTTGCGGTAACCAAGGCATCATCCAAACCGCTCATATAAGTTTTATAATGAGTGACTCCCGTTTTGGTCAACCGACGAACTCGCAATAGATGTTTACGAAGAAGGTTTTCACTGCTCTCTTCGCTGGCGTCTACCAAACCCCACTCCTGAGCCTGTTTTGCTGAAATGGGTTGCGTCATTAACGTCATATAATTCGCCTTGGAAAATCCAGTGCGACGAATTAAAAACGGCAAAACACATGCGGGCATCAAACCAAATAGCAATTCAGATAAACTAAATATGGCTCTATCTTCACACAGCACCAGATCACAGGCAGCAACAAAACCAATACCGCCAGCATTAGCCTTGCCACGCACATGGGCAATAGTAATATAAGGGCCAGATGCAAGCCGCAACCATAAATTATAAAGTGGCTCCGGATTTTGTTGTTGGTGCTGATCGGGACTCTCGAGACTTTTTTGAATCCCTTTGAAATCCGCACCAAAGCAAAATACTTCAGGCAAACCTTCAATCACCACCACTTTTATTGACTTCTCGCACTGCGTGAGAACATCCGTAAACTCTTCAATCAAGCGATCGTTAATAGTGTTGTTGGCATCGGGGCGATAAATTTGAATAAAGCAAATATCGTCTTCTACTCTAATGCGAATCGTATCGTAATCAAAAGCTTCGTAGGTTCGCGTTGCGGTTAAGATATCCATTCGTATTCTCTATGAAATTCTTTAATTTCTTTTAAAAATAAGGTTTCTTTTTTCATGGCGCTTCTGGCTTGCTTAACAAAGTTGGTGTCCAGCACCACATTGCGCGTACCAAATTTTACAGCGTTACTGCCGACCAACAGCCTGTCGTATTCGTCCATGTTCAGCTCGTGTCGTTTATCTAAATGATCTTTGATGTTTAAAGCGCGTAAACGATTTTGACCTTCTTTGTTAACAACGCCGCTAAAGAATTCTGAACAACAACCAGAACCGTAAGAAAACAAACCAATACGTTGTGGCATTTCATAATTGCCATGCTCAATGGTACTCGCGAGCGACAACATAGTCGTTGCGCCCATGATATTGGCTACGCGTTGGCAATAGATCAAACCGGGCATAACACGACGCTCAAAATCTGCTTCGATTTCGTCAGGTTTTTCACGCACTATTTTACGCATCATATTGCGATGCGCACCTTTGATCATGCCACCAAAAGGTGTGTGCATTGCCAAGTAGTTAAAGCTCTTGGCGTAGTCGGCACCGTCAACACGTTTTTGATATTCCAAATATGAATTTTCGCAACAATCAAGATACGACAGTAACGATAAATCAGAATCCCCGGCATCTGAGTCTGCGGAAGGCCGACAAGTATCCATTACTTCATAACCATAATACCCGTTAGCGCCAACATCGACTTGAAAGATGTAAGGCTTTTCGCTCACTAACATAGCCACTGCACCTGAGCCACCGCTAGGTTCAGCGAAAGACCAATCTTGCGAAAGTGCTTCGCCACCTTCTTCAACCATAAAGCGGGAAATATCAGTGGCAATCACCAACACTTTCGCACCGGGTGACACTTGCGACAAAACAAAATTTACCGCCATCTGAAATCCGGCTACGCCAGAATAACAAGCATTTTTTATTTCAAACAAACGACAATTACGATTTAAACCCAGAAGATGATGGCAATAAGTGCTCATGGACTTACCAAAGTCAAACGACGATTCGGTACAGGTAATCACCATTTCAATTCGATTTTTTTCGTCTTCACTTAAGGCGTCGATGAGAGGTTTTGCGGCGTTTACAGCGAAAGTGATGGGGTCTTCGTAAGGAAGAGCTACCGTCTTTTGTTTCATCAGCAAATTTTCAAATCGCGTTGTGTCTAATTTGCGGTGTTCAGCAAGCTTCCTAACGTCTAGGTAGGCAGTGCCTGCAAAAACATTCATCGCTTCAATTCCAACTAAACTCATATGCGTTCCTCTATTGGTATGGTATTAAATTTTTTGATTTTAATGATTAACTAAAATTAAACATTTTTGCCTTGTTTTGCCCGCTTCGTAAACGAAATCTGGCAAAAGAATCTTTGTCGAGAAATTGCAAATACATATTGTCTTGCAACAGTTGTGAAAATAATTGACCAGGTAGTTTTCCGTAAGAGTGCCCCGGGAAGATCCGTGTTTTTAGTCTAAGCTGTGCTTTTAATTGTTCGAGACTGGTAAACATAGCATGTGCTGCATCAATGTCTGGACAAATACCGCAACCTTCTGCAAATAGAACATCTCCCGTAAATAAATTGTCGCCAATTCGATAACAAATGCAGCCCGCCGTATGCCCTGGCGTAAAAATTGGTTCGATTAACATATTGCCAATACACCAGGGGGTATCATCTATACCAACCAATTGTTTAGCGTTAAAACCGGAAACCGCTATTTCTGTTTTAGACATCCATATCGGGCAGCTATATTTTTCAGCCAATACTTTTGCCAAATGAATATGGTCAGGATGAGAGTGTGTAATTAAAATTCCACTCAACCGAGATTGTGTGTCCACGAGTGCTTGATCCACTTTTTCCATTTGCCAGGCAGGATCGACAATAACCGATTGGCGAGTGACTGGGTCAACCACCAGGTAGTTATAATTTTTCATAAACTTATAAATCATTTCCAGCACAACAACGTAAGGCATGGATTCACCGCGTTCTAAATTTACATAATGACTATTCATTGTTAACTCCCTTAGTTTTTACAAAATTTATATTACTAACAAGCCGGAAATAAAGAATAGACTTTGATTCAAAACCTTATGAGGCATGGACGACCTACAAGGATGTAGGAAGTGTCCCGAAGCAACTGGATTGCGTAGGGACGCCGATTAGAGCCTACACGGATGTATTTACGGCGTGTTTTGAATTGAAGTCTATTCTTTATAAACTCCTCAGTCATAGATTAAAAATTACGCATGCATAAATTGCCAATCAATTTTCGTTC
>JAYWHF010000654.1:0-2246 GCA_043777855.1 Gammaproteobacteria bacterium
TTCTGATATTTATGCACCCTTAGCGCATCGCCTTGGGATCGGCCATATTAAGTGGGAGCTTGAGGATTTATCGTTTCGTTATCTTGAGCCTGCCGAGTATAAACAGATAGCCAGTCTGCTCGATGAGCGTCGTCTTGCGCGGCAGGAATATATTAATCACATGCTCAGCATTCTGCGCGTTGAATTGACAACGGCTGATATTGCAGGTGAAGTGTCGGGCCGCGCAAAACATATCTACAGTATTTGGCGCAAAATGAAGCGCAAAGAAATTCCCTTTTCGCAAGTGTATGATATCCGCGCTGTGCGCATTTTAGTGCCGACGGTTCGCGATTGTTATACGGTGCTAGGTATAGTGCATAGTTTGTGGCGAAATATTCCGCATGAATTTGATGACTATATCGCATCGCCAAAAGAGAACGGCTACCGCTCGTTGCACACGGCGGTGATGGGGCCAGACAACAAGATCTTAGAAATTCAAATTCGCACTTTTGAAATGCACGAAGAGTCAGAGCTTGGCGTGTGCGCACACTGGCGCTATAAAGGCACTGATACTGCTGCAGCGCAGGATAGCTATGAGCTGAAAATTGCTTGGTTACGGCAAGTACTTGAATGGCATGAAGAGCTTGGTGGAGACAGCCAGCAGCTGCAGGGCGAATTGCGCGCGGTTGATCAGGATCGCATTTATGTGTTCACCCCTGAAGGCCATGTTGTGGATTTATCGCGCGGCGCAACATCTCTGGATTTCGCTTATCGTATTCACACCGATGTGGGCCACCATTGTCGCGGCGCTAAAGTGAATGGCCGCATAGTACCGCTTAATCACCATTTAAATAATGCAGATCAGGTAGAAATACTGACTGGAAAACGTGAGGCGCCGAGTCGCGATTGGCTCAACCCAGCGTTGGGTTATGTGAACACGGTTCGAGCGCGTGCGAAAATTCAGCATTGGTTTAAGCAGCAAGCGCGCGACCAAAATATTGCTGAAGGTCAAGCCTTACTCGATCGAGAGTTTAAACGTCTTGCATTGCTTGATTTAAATTTTGAAAGTCTTGCGAAGAAATTGCGTTTCAACTCACTCGATGATTTATATTCTGCAGTGGGTTCGAGTGATATTGGTGTAGGTCACGTCTTAAATGCCGCGCAAAAACAATTGGATGAGGCGAATCCTCAGCAGCCGTTAATTCCATTTAAAGCAAAATCGCCAAGCAAGAAAAAAGATTCAGATTTTTATATTGAAGGTGTGGGTAACCTGCTTACGCAAATTGCAAACTGTTGCAATCCCGTACCTGGAGATGCAATTACCGGTTACATTACTCTCGGGAAAGGCGTGTCCATTCACCGTCAAGATTGCACTAATATCTTGCAGTTGCAAACCGATGAGCCGCAACGCATTATTAAAGTAGAGTGGGGTGATACACCACAAAGCGCCTATTCAGTGGATATTGTTATTGAAGCCTATGATCGCTATGGATTGCTGCGCGATATTACGGCGTTGCTAGACAGTGAACGTATCAATATTAGTGCATTGCAGACGCTGTCAGATAAACGCAAAAATACCGTGGATATGCAAGTCACCGCTGAGATTCGCAGCTTTGATGAATTGAGCAGAATTTTAACGAGGTTGAATCAACTTCCCAACGTGGCTTCTGCTAGAAGAAAACATGCGTAATACGGTTTGTTCGTCATGCTATTCGTGCGTTAGATTATTGCTTTTACTTAGACTATTACTTTTACTTAGATTATTGCTACCACTTAGATTCTTTTGAGATTTAGTTGTTTATGTCGTTTTCTATTACAAAAAAAACTCTGCATCATGCAATAGGTATTTTTTCAGCGCTGTGTATTACCGGATTTATGACGTTTGGTTTTTTACAATCTTATCAGCAGTCAAAGCTACGGCAAGTTCACAAGATCGATTTAGTGGAAGTTGCTATTTTTGCAGACAAACCAGCGGCCGAAACGATTCTCTATGAAGTATCACCTTACACGATTGCTCCCTCCTCAGAGTGTATCAGGCGCCGAGTAGACGTAGCGTCAACGAAGGCTTCTATAACAACGTCCCCTCGTGCGGATACCGCAACGGCTGAGATGGTTGCCGAGACGGCAACCGCAAAAGTTTCTGCAGCTGTTGCTAAAAAAAATCCGATACGGAGAGAGCCGGCATTAGTTGCTGCGCAAATGCCTAAATGTATTGCGGCGTCCATTGCGCCTAGTGGCTATTTAAAATTAGCCGCAGATGGTTTTGT
>JAYWHF010000655.1:0-2242 GCA_043777855.1 Gammaproteobacteria bacterium
GGGCTGTCAAGCTGGAACGGCCAGTGGCTAAACAAATCCGATGTTGCAGTAGCCAAAAACTACCTGATGGAGGCAGAAGTGACCGAGCTGAACCGCATCGTCACCATGTGGCTGGACTTTGCAGAAGACCAGGCGCTGCGGCGCAAGCAGGTGTTTTTAGCGCACTGGAATGAGCGGCTGGATGCCTTTTTATCGTTTAACGACCGCAACGTGTTGGACAACGCTGGGGCTGTGAGCCACAAAGCAGCGCTGGCAAAAGCCCATGCCGAATACGATAAATTTGCTGAACAACGCCGTACGCAGCTGGAGAATGCAGCGGACGATTCGTCAATTGAAGCACTGGTGCAGGCGACGGAATCGATGGATAAAAATACGCCATGACTTTGGATACATTGCAAAAATTACTGCACCTGCCGCGTGAACAGTCGACGGTGGAGTTCAAGTCGAATCTAGATGAGCCCAAAGATATTGGCCAATACATGTCTGCGCTTGCCAATGCAGCTGCGTTGGATGGGCATGACAGGGGATGGGTGGTGTGGGGTGTTGAAAACGGTACGCAAAGGGTGAAGGGCACGGTTTTCGACCCGTTTACGCAAAAAATTGGCAGCCAGTCGCTCATCATGTGGTTGCAACAACTCACGTCGCCCAAGGCTGACTTTACTTTTCACGAATGCCAGCACCCAGACGGCAAAGTGGTGTTGCTGGAGATTCAGCCGGCGCGCAGCGCACCTGTGGCGTTTGAAGGCCAGAGGTTTATTCGGGTGGACAGTCACAAAGTCAAACTGTCAGACCACCCGGGCAAGGAAGCCAGGTTATGGGCGATGCTGGGGCCGAAAGAAGACTGGTCTGGCGTGCTGGTCGAAGGTGCAACGTTGGAAGACCTTGACCCTGCGGCCATCGTTGCAGCTCGTCAGTACTTTACGGAATATCTGATTAAAAGTGAGAGCGATACGAGCCGTCACACGGATATTCGAACCGAAGCTGAGGCATGGGACGTGCCCACGCTGCTCAACAAAGCGCGTGTCACCAAGCAAGGGCGCATCACCCGCGCGGCGTTGTTGTTGCTAGGTAAAGATGAGGCTGCGCACTTTTTAGCGCCGAGTGACGCCAAAATGAGCTGGTTAATGCGCGATGCAGACAACGCTACCGGGCCAGGGCAGCATTTTCCGATTCCATTTCTACTCGCCACCGATAAATTACTGTCGCGCATTCGCAATGAACAAGTGGAATCCTTGCCTGATGGAACACTTTTCCCTACGCCGGTGCCGTGGTACGACCCGTGGGTGATACGCGAGGCGCTACATAACTGCGTTGCACACCAGGACTATGTGCTGGGCGGCAAGATCAATGTGGTGGAACACCCGGATCGACTGGTCTTTAGCAATTTAGGCCAGTTTTTGGCACCCAGTGTGGAATGGATGCTTGAACATCAATCACCACCTGAGCACTACCGCAATCAATGGCTCATTGACAGCATGATCAGGCTGCGCATGATTGACCAGCACGGCAGCGGCATACGCCGGATGTTTGACAGGCAAAGATTGCGGTTTTATCCCATGCCAGATTTTGTAACCGACAAAATGGTTCAAGGCTTGCCTAGAGTAGAGGTAACCATTACCCGACAGGTGTTGGACGCAAAGTACACAAAAATGCTGATCAAGCGCACCGACCTGACCCTGAATCAAGTGGTGTTGCTTGACCGGGTACAAAAGCAGCGCAGTCTGTTGCCTGAGCAAGTGCGCGAACTTAAAGCGTTGAAGCTGCTTGAGGGACGAGCGCCGAACCACCTGATTTCATCCAAAGTGGCTGAGTGGACAGGCCAGAAAGCGCGTTACTTACGTGAGCGCGGCATGAACGACAAGTATTACCAGGATTTAGTTGTTCAGTATCTGCAAAAGTATGGGCAAGCTACGCGGCTGGAATTAGATGACTTGCTGTTGACCAAGTTGCCAGAGGTTTTGGATGCGACGCAAAAAATAAACAAGATCCGCAACCTGCAACAGGCTATGCGACGCACTGGTTTGATCGAACGAACCGGCCCCAAAGGTGCGCCTATTTGGAAGTTGTTAGCCGCCAATAGCATTGCTAAACAGAGCTAAATTCGCTAACTTTAGCAATGCCTAGCAATGAAAAAATAGCCTAAACCATTGATTTAATTGATTAATATTTTTTCTGTTAATTTTATTTAGACGACCCGCTAGCAAAGAAACCGCATGAACCTTCAGTTTGAACACAACCTGGA
>JAYWHF010000656.1:0-2241 GCA_043777855.1 Gammaproteobacteria bacterium
CACCACTTTTGCGTGCCGCAGCTTCACGCAGCTTTGGTGTAAAACCTTGGCCGTAAAAAATATTATCACCTAAAGCTCAACATACTGAATCACTGCCAATAGAACTTTCACCCAGAATAAACGCTTGCGCTAAACCATCTGGACTTGGTTGAATTACATAACTTAGATTAATGCCAAACTGTGAACCGTCGCCTAACAAGCGCTGAAAGCTTGAAATGTCGTCTGGGGTGGTAATAATAAGAATTTCTTGAATGCCTGCCAGCATTAGCACAGACAGCGGATAATAAATCATCGGCTTGTCGTAAATTGGTAGTAACTGCTTTGAAACACCCTTAGTAATGGGATGCAATCTCGTGCCACTACCACCAGCAAGAATAATACCTTTCATTTTTCATCCTGCTGATCTTTTAATACAGCTTTAATATTTTCATAAAATTCAGGAAGATTACCATGTATGGTTTTCCAAACTATTTCATAATCCACTTTAAAATAACCATGAGCAATTACGTTTCGCATTTGGTATGCAAAAGAAAGTGGAATGTGCGGATATTCATCTTGAATATCTGGATAACCAAGCTTAATTTTATTACTTGCCTCACCAATAATTTCCAGATTTCTAATAACCGCATCTTGTACCAAGGTGCTATTTAAAAATTTTAGCTCATCCACATCTTCAAGATAATTAAAAATTCTTTCAATTGCAGTCAGAATATGCTCAAGGTAATCATTAAGCCTTGGTGACTTCATATCGCTCTTGCCTCTAGCATCACCTTATTGCGAAATTTTTCTGGTATCGCCTTAGGCGTTAATACATCCACAGGCACACCCAGCAATGCAATCAATTCGTGGCGGATCGCACCTACATCAAACAAAGTGGTTTGCGGGGTAGGTTCAATTAAAATATCTAAATCGCTGCCATCCTCATCCAACTCATGCAATACCGAACCAAAAACGCGCGGATTTTTGGCATGATACTTTTCAACAATGCTACGAATTTGTTCTCGATAAATTTGCAAAGCACTCGACGGTTTCATCTTAATAAACCCCTAATCGATCACGCTGGTAGCTACCATCCTGAACACGACTCGCCCAGTTTGCATTCGCTAAATACCACATCACCGTTTTACGAATACCCGATTCAAATGTTTCTTCTGGTGACCAATTTAATTCTTTTTTAATTTTTGAAGCATCTATTGCGTAACGCATATCGTGGCCGGGGCGATCCTGCACAAACGTAATTAATTCTTTGTATGATTGTAGGTGAGGCGAAGGTTTTAATTCGTCCAGTAATTCACAGATTATTTGCACTACTTCAATATTTTGTTTTTCATTGTGGCCGCCGATATTATATGTTTGGCCAACATTGCCTTCTGTTACAACTTTGTACAATGCACGCGCGTGATCTTCTACATATAACCAATCACGAACTTGATTACCTTTGCCATATACAGGTAAAGGTTTACCTTCTAATGCATTTAAAATGACGAGCGGTATTAATTTTTCCGGGAAGTGATAGGGCCCATAATTATTGGAGCAATTTGTAATGATCACTGGCAAACCATAGGTTCTGCTCCACGCACGCACTAGGTGATCTGAACTTGCTTTACTCGCCGAGTAAGGTGAACTAGGTGCATAAGGTGTAGATTCAGTAAATAAATCTTCTGGGTTTTCTAAATCACCGTAGACTTCATCGGTAGAAATATGATGAAAACGAAACGCTGCTTGCGCTTTTTTATCAAGCGATTTCCAATATTCTTTTGCGGCTTCTAACAAAATGTAAGTGCCAACAATATTGGTTTCTATGAAGGCTGCAGGGCCGTCTATTGAGCGGTCTACATGGCTCTCTGCCGCCAAATGCATAACGGCATCTGGTTGGTATTGTTTGAACACACGAGTTACTTCCGCGTGATTACAAATATCTACTTGTTCGAAATGGTAACGGCTATTTTTACTGACAGATTCAAGCGATTCAAGGTTGCCTGCATAGGTGAGCTTGTCAAGATTAATCACTGAATCTTGAGTGTTATCTATAATATGGCGAACGACTGCAGAGCCAATAAAACCTGCACCACCGGTTACTAAAATTTTCATATGTTTATTTGCGCGCCAAACAAGTACATCGTTACTATTTATTAGGGGATATAAAAAAACCAATGCATACACCCACAAAGTGGCGGGAGTTTAGCACTCTGTTCTATTTTTGTGAATAACAATTGCACATAGGCAACCGCCCTCTATAGA
>JAYWHF010000657.1:0-2239 GCA_043777855.1 Gammaproteobacteria bacterium
GGCGTTTATGAGCGTTGATTTTCCAGAACCAGAAACGCCAGTTACACATGTCATTAGGCCAACGGGAATTTCTAGGGTTACATTCTGTAAGTTGTTGCCGTTTGCACCGACTAAACGCAATACGTTTTTCGGATTAAAAGGCAGGCGTTGCACGGGAATGGCGATAGATTTTTCACCACTTAAATATTGTCCGGTAATGGAGTCTTTGTTAGCCATAATATCCTTTACTTTACCTTGCGCAATCACTTGGCCGCCGTGTACGCCTGCTCCAGGGCCAATATCAATTACGTGATCCGCAAGACGAATGGCTTCTTCGTCGTGTTCGACAACGATAACGCTGTTACCGATATCGCGTAAATGCTTTAGCGTTTTAAGTAGGCGTTCGTTATCGCGCTGATGTAAACCTATGGAAGGCTCATCCAGAATGTACATCACGCCGACGAGACCGGCACCGATTTGGCTTGCGAGACGAATGCGCTGTGCCTCACCGCCAGAGAGGGTGTCCGCACTGCGGCTTAGGGTTAAATAATTCAAACCGACATCTACCAAAAAGCGAAAGCGATCCCTAAGTTCTTTTAGAATTTTATCGGCGATGCCAGCTTTGCGCCCACTAAATTGGAGTTGCATATAATAGTCATAGGCGTCCGCAATCGGTAGATCTGTAATTTCTGAGAGTGTGCGTTCGTCGATAAAAACATGGCGCGCTTCAAGTTTCAAACGTGCGCCTTTGCAGTCAGGGCAAGTTTGCGTAGAAACAAAACGCGATAAATCCTCGCGAACAGAGTTTGATTCAGTGTCGTGAAACCGGCGCTCCATGTTTGGTACAACGCCTTCAAAGGCATGGCTGCGTTTATAAACATCGCCCCGATCATTAATATAATTAAACTCGATAACCTCTTCACCGGAACCGTAAAGCACAGCTTCACGCTGTTTTGCTTTGAGCTTGCTCCAAGGTGTGTCGACCGTAAACTTGTAGTGTTTGGCGAGCGAGGAGAGCATGTGAAAATAATAGACGTTACGTTTGTCCCAGCCTCGAATTGCACCCTCGGATAAACTCAGCGCCGTATCTTGAATAACTTTTTCTTCGTCAAAAAATTGTTTAACACCGAGTCCATCACAGGTGGTGCATGCGCCGGCCGGGTTGTTGAATGAAAACAGACGCGGTTCCAGCTCAGTTAGACTGTAATCGCAAATCGGGCAGGCATGCTTGGAGGAAAATAAGCGATCAGGCACTTCACCATCCATATAGTTTATACATACGATACCTTCCGAAAGCTTCAATGCTGTTTCCAATGATTCGGCAAGGCGTAATTTAATATCTCCTCGAACTTTAAAGCGATCTATAACGACTTCAATGGTGTGCTTTTTTTTCTTATCAAGTTTCGGTGTGTCATCCATATCACACAGTGTTCCATCGATACGCGCACGAATAAATCCGTCGCGCTTTAATTGTTCGAAGGTGTGCAGGTGTTCTCCTTTGCGGTCGCGCACTATCGGCGCCAGCAGCATTAATTTTGTACCTTCGGGCAATGCAGTAATCGCATCCACCATTTCGCTAATAGTTTGTGCGGCGAGCGGTTCGCCATGTATTGGGCAGCGCGCTTCGCCGACACGGGCGTAAAGTAAGCGCAGGTAATCATAAATTTCTGTAATAGTGCCGACAGTGGAGCGTGGGTTGTGCGATGTGGATTTTTGTTCAATTGAAATAGCAGGGCTTAAGCCTTCTATGTGATCAACGTCGGGTTTTTCCATCATGGATAAAAATTGACGGGCGTAGGTGGAGAGCGATTCCACATAGCGACGTTGGCCTTCTGCATAAAGCGTATCGAATGCGAGTGAGGATTTGCCCGAACCGGATGGCCCTGTGATGACCACTAATTTGTCGCGAGGAATGTCGAGATCGATGTTTTTAAGATTGTGGGTACGTGCGCCACGAACGATAATGGTGTCCATCTACTGTTGTTCTCAAGGAATAAGGAAAGGGGCGCATTATACGTGATCGAAGTGGCAGTGGATGTCAGTAATATTTTCTTTGGCTCGCATCAAGCAAATTAGTGATCAGCACACATTTTTTCTCCAAAATCAAACCCAGCCAAGTGCCTTTAAACAAGCAGCCCATAGCAATGCGGCAAAAACATTTGAAGCCATAAAAATCGACGAAGGCAATAACATCACCTCGTTAATAATTACATCCCTCACCGACCGCACGAACACCATCACCATAAAAAACTGGAGCGCG
>JAYWHF010000658.1:0-6193 GCA_043777855.1 Gammaproteobacteria bacterium
GTGATGCGAAGTTTTTTCACGCCGAGCTCACATAATGTCTTCCCGAGTTGCGTCAGTTCTTCAATGGTAAGTATCTCGTCGCGTGGTAGAAAAGTCATATCCTCTGCCATGCAGTACACGCAACGCAAGTCGCACCGGTCGGTAACGGATAGGCGCGCATAAGTAATTGTGCGGCTAAAACGGTCGATAAGCGTTTGCATCGGTTTTGTTTGGGTTTGCATTGGAGTTGTTTGGGTTTGCATTTGATTTTTCTTCAGCGAGATGTTGTTCACTCTATAGCGCTAACACAATTCTCTCAAGTTGCAAAAAATGAGTCGCGCCTTCAATGTCGTGCGCGCTGTAAGTATTGATCGTCCTTGAAGGCAAAAACAGTGCGCTAAAAAAGGGAATTTGTCTGCATCTGGCAATCTCCGCAATAGTTATTTTGGTTTTTTGGCTGACCTCTGGGTTCGACGAATCCATAAATGGAGAAATAATGTAATAAATGCAATATTTTTGATCACTACGCACCCTTTAAATGATTTTAATTGGTGCAAAAATGACGCAAATGATTTTATCAATTTGCATTGTTTGCGTGCGCTGTCGCACCAAATAAAAACAAAAATACCTTTTGTACACATCATTAAGTTTAAGAAGATGATCAACCTTAGCCCACCATTAGGTATATAAGAGTTTGAAATTAATGAGTTTATTTCTAGCTCTCCCTTAACTATTCGGATTGGCACCCTCTTTGCTCTAACCAAAGCATCTAGATTTGATGAGTATGAAACTCAGGCTACCATGATGAAACAGATTACCCATAACCCCAAAGACACGCATCCACTTTTCTCTATGGCCGATGATCTGCATAAGCCTTGCGCACTTCGCACTGGTAAGGTGTGGCTTGTTGGGGCTGGTCCTGGTGACGCGGAGTTGCTCACGATAAAAGCAGTGCGCGCAATTAACACCGCCGATATTATTTTCTATGATCAGCTGGTGAGCGAAGAAATTTGCGCGCTCTTCCCAAAAGACACACCAGCTCTTTATGTTGGCAAAGTGAAGAACAATCACAGTATTCCTCAAGACGCACTCAATGAATTATTAATTAGTCAAGCGCAAGCCGGCCTGCGGGTTTGTCGTCTCAAGGGTGGAGACCCTTTTGTATTTGGGCGCGGCGGTGAAGAGTTAATGGAATTGCGTAACGCTGGCATTGATGTTGAGGTTGTTCCGGGTATCACGTCAGCGTCCGGTTGTAGTACCTATGCCAATATTCCACTAACCCATCGCGGCATCTCGCAGGGTTGCACATTTGTCACGGGACACGCTGAGAAAAGTTTGGATATTAATTGGAATGCATTGGCGAAATTAAACCATACGCTTGTTTTTTATATGGGGCTGACTCGCGCTGATGAAATATCGCAGAAGCTTTTATTTAATGGTTTAGCCGCTAACACACCCGTTGCTATTATTGAAAATGGTTGTCGAAAAAATCAGCGCAATACGTTAACAAATCTCAGTAATTTTCCGAATGTTATTGTGCGCGAGAAAATTAAATCCCCAGCACTCATTATTATTGGTGATGTAGTGTCGCTAAGTGTTCTTTTGCGTCCTGAAAAAATAAACTCCAATTATTTTTCTTCAGTAACAGATTCAAATTCACAATTATTTTCGGCTTGATCATAGAGGAAGTATCATGAAGCAGCGTATTCTAGTTGTTGGCAATGGCATGGTTGGCCATAAATTTATAGATAATATTGCCAACCATGGCGACGCCGAAAAATATCATATCATCACCTTTTCTGAGGAGCCTCGCCTCGCGTACGATCGCGTGCAATTATCAAAATATTTCTCAGGTTCGACAGCCGAAGATTTAGCGTTAACGACAGCTGATTACTACCGCGAAAAAAACATCGAATTTATTTTGAAAGATAAAGTAGTCGATTTAGATTTTGAAAATAAGGAAGTGATAACTGCTTCAGGCCGTCGTGAGGTATACGATAAGTTGATACTCGCTACGGGGTCATTTCCATTTGTGCCGCCCATTACCGGTAATAATGGCGAGCACTGCTTGGTATATCGCACCATTGAAGATTTGGAGGCAATTACTTACTCGGCAACACAAAGCAAAGTAGGTGTGGTTGTGGGGGGTGGTTTGCTCGGTCTGGAAGCTGCCGCCGCGCTTAAAGCGGCGGGGCTTGAAACGCACGTCGTTGAGTTTGCGCCGCGATTAATGGCTGTGCAGTTGGATGAGGGCGGCGGCAAGTTGCTGCGTCGAAAAATTGAAGCGCTAGGCGTAAAAATTCATACGCAGAAAGCAACTACAGAAATTGTTGCGGGTACTGAAGCTCGGTATCGTATGAATTTCGCTGACGGCGGCCATCTAGAAACAGATATGATTTTATTCTCAGCAGGCATTCGCCCGCAGGATGAGCTCGCGCGCAAATGTGGAATAGTCATGGGCGAGCGTGGCGGCATTAGTATTGACAATAATTGTTTAACGTCCGTGAAAGATGTGTATGCCATCGGTGAATGCGCGCTCTGGCAAAATCGTATTTACGGATTGGTAGCGCCAGGCTATCAAATGGCAAAGGTTGCAACATCACATATCACGGGTGGTGCGGAGCAATTCACCGGCGCGGACATGAGTACTAAATTAAAACTATTAGGTGTTGACGTTGCCTCTATCGGAGATGCACATGGCACTACGCCGGGTTCGTTGAGTTACACCTATAGCAATGATGTTGATGAGGTGTACAAACGGATTATTGTTTCAGCGGATAACACTAAGTTGTTGGGCGCCGTTTTGGTTGGCGATGTAGAAGCCTACGGAACGCTGCAGCAAATGTGTGTGAATGGAATGGATTTGCCGGAAGATCCTAATTGTTTAATTTTACCGTCTGTTGACGGCGCTGGTATGGCAATAGGTGTAGGGGCGCTTCCTGACAGCGCGCAAATTTGCTCATGCTTTGATGTTACTAAGGGAGCGATTTGTTGCGCGGTACAAGGCGGCGCTAGCACCATGGGTGATATTAAAAGTATCACCAAAGCGTCCACAGGTTGTGGTGGTTGTGCGGTCTTGACTAAGCAAGTTATGGAAGCGGAACTGATTAAGTTAGGTGTGGAAGTTAGTAATCATATTTGCGAACATTTTCCGCATTCGCGCAAAGAGTTGGCCGACATTGTACGCATCAAAAAAATTAGAACCTTTGATGAGTTGTTGGACGGTCACGGCCGAGGCCTTGGCTGTGATATTTGTAAACCCGCTACCGCCTCAATACTTGCGGCATTTTGGAATGAGTATGTGTTGGATGAAAAGCATATCGGTTTGCAAGACACTAACGATATCTTTCTAGGAAATATGCAGAAAGATGGCACCTACTCTATTGTTCCTCGCGTTGCGGGAGGTGAAATTACTCCTGAAAAATTAATTGTTCTCGGTCAGGTTGCGAAAGAATATAAGCTCTATACAAAAATTACGGGTGGTCAACGTATTGATTTATTTGGTGCGCAATTACACCAGCTTCCAGCGATATGGAAAGTATTAGTTGATGCTGGTTTTGAAACTGGCCATGCGTATGGAAAATCGTTACGTACAGTTAAGTCCTGCGTCGGAAGTACTTGGTGTCGCTACGGTGTTCTTGATAGTGTGGGCATGGCTATTGTTTTAGAGAATCGCTACAAAGGCGTGCGTGCTCCCCACAAAATTAAATTCGGTGTCTCCGGCTGCACACGTGAATGTGCTGAAGCGCAATCAAAAGATTTTGGTGTCATTGCAACTGAGAACGGTTGGAATTTATTTGTGTGTGGTAATGGCGGTATGCGCCCACGTCACGCTGATTTATTTGCAACGGGTTTGAATGATGCCACTTTAATAAAATACATCGACCGAGTAATGATGTTTTATATTCGCACCGGTGATAGGTTGCAACGCACCTCCGTTTGGTTGGAAAACATGGAAGGTGGCTTAGCTTATCTTAAGCGAGTGGTTATTGACGATAAGCTGGGCATGGCTGAAGAGCTTGAAATGCAAATGCAATACAATATTGATCAGTATCAGTGCGAATGGAAAACCACCATCGAGAATCCTGAGCGCTTGAAACGCTTTAAGCATTTTATAAACTCCAACGAGCGCGATGATAATTTGGCTTATGTGTTGGAGCGTGGTCAGATTCGCCCTGCGTTTAAAGATGAGCGTGACAGTAGAATTGAGCTTGTTGAGTTGGCGGACTAGTGGGACTTCAGCTGCGAAAAGTTGGCTCTAGTGATTTATCGTGGCCGTATGATGTGCTGTATATTTTTCGTATGCTTGGTTCGGTGGTTCTGAATTTTTTTACGGTAGAGGCGATATATGAGTGATAAGGTGTGGATTAGTGTGTGTGAGTATCAAGATTTGTTGCCTGATACTGGCTTGTGTGCTCTTGTTAACAAACAGCAAGTTGCTCTATTTAAGTCGCGTCGTTTGAATGAAATATTTGCGGTTTCGAATTACGATCCCATCGGTGAGGCTAACGTGCTATCCCGCGGCATTATAGGATCAATTGGCGACGAAGTCGTGGTTGCTTCTCCGCTCTATAAAGAACATTTTAATTTGCGTACCGGTGAGTGTTTGGAAAAACCTGAATACACCCTTTCAGTCTATGCGGTGCGGGTGGAGGACGGTTTGGTGCAAGTGCAGGTGTAGTTTTTTTGTGAGTTCTTGTTCGGCTGCTTCATGAGTCGTTCTTGCGCTTCATCGCTTGATGATGCAAGTAGGTGGAGTTGGCCGATAAGCTAGGTACTGAATTAGAGAGACCAAGGGGTTTAGAGTACCCTTAAAGCCAGTTTTGTAGCAACCTTTGTAGCATCAAAGGAAAACCACTTGTCACTGGATGCAACACAAATCAGGTTAATTTGTCTCCAATCACAATCAAGTGTTAGAGTGCGCCCAACACCTACCCTGATATGGATGCTTAGCGAAAATGCCGATACCTGAAAAACAGACGCAATACTACGAAAAGAACCTCCTTGATCGTGTCATTGATAATGTAGCCTCTGAAGATAATCCATTAACTGCCTCAAACCTCAACAAAGTCGGTGTGGCTGCTCAAATTCAAATGGGAATTGACCGCTACCGTATGGCTGCAAAGGGCATGACAGAAGAGCAATTAATGGATGAAGGGCACAATTCGGCATTGCTTGGTTTCCATTTAGAGCAGGCGTGGGGGACTAGACCACCTAGATGCCATGCACATGCACTCATAGCAGGTAAACATACCTATGCCGCCGAACTACGACTTCAAATGGCAATTTTTAAAATTCGAATAGACGATGTAGATAATGGTTGCTGGCTACCGGAAAATACAGCAGCAACGCCACATCCAGCCTTTCCTAGCGCTCCACCCCACAGCCGTATTCATCGCTACAATTATTTTTTTTGGCTATTCTCGCGCCTTGGAAGCCTTGAGGAAGTAGGTTTATTTAGAGTAAACCTTAGGGTTGTCGGCAATATGCTTCAACAAGGGAAACTACCAAGTTATGTTATGTTACCAAAAGGCATTGGATTGCCATAAGGCTGGAGGAAATAATAATGATTTATAGGCTGCGCTTTGACCGCTTCAACTATCTGGTTGGTGATATTTCACTGAGAGAAATAAAAGCAAAAATGGGTGATTACTTTGCTCTTAAGTCTCCTTTGTGGGCAGATATTTGGAATCCGGTAGATATTAAATTTCGAGATGACAGCGATAAAAAAAATGTGCTAACTCCACCTGAAATTACTTGCTGGTTTACGAATGATTTGATCCTAAATAAAAAAGCTTATGATGCACTGGGCGACAAACTAATTCCTTATGGTGAACTACTGCCCGCTTTTTGCGAAGGTATAACTTACTGGGTGCTGCATGTTACAAAAAAAACAGGACTGGATTTTGTTGATCTGAACTTAAGCCAACGCATTGTCGAAGAAGGTGGCTTCATAGACATGCAATCACTGGTATTTAAAGAAGAAAAACTAAAAGATCTACTGATTTTTCAAACCGAATTTAGCGGCTATCGAAATATTTATTGCACAGAAAAATTTAAAGCTTTAGTGGAAACATTGGGATTAAAAGGATTACTTTTTTCGACTGATCTTGCCTGCGTCAATGAACCTTAAGCGCTTAGAGAGGGGGCGTAGCAATACACCCAACGAAAATAATAAATGCCATTAGAGCGCTTTTGCAGCAGCATTTGTAGC
>JAYWHF010000659.1:0-6187 GCA_043777855.1 Gammaproteobacteria bacterium
GAGAGATATAACATATGAATAGGAAAGTTAGTACGGGGCAATAAGATTTTAATAAAAATTGTGGCGCATAAAATTACAATAGAGTTTTTATGTGCAGAATTAATTATTTTTTTGTTTCAGCGGGGGATATCTCCTTAGTTAATTATTATGGTGAGTATTTAGCACCCTCCATTTTTTTCAGAATAAACCTTAGCAAAGTGCCTTTAAATAAGCAGTCTAAGGCTTCGCCAACACCCACGTCATGTTTTTGGTAGGTGTTTTCGGTAGGTTGAAAGAAAGACGCGTATTCTGCAAAATATTTTTGCGCCCTCCATAGAGCGAAAGCAACCTGAAATTTTTTGTTGAACTTTAGTCAAGCGAATATCGCGTTCGCAGTTAGGATCAGTGGAGGATGGCTTGCTGCTGTTGTGGCTATCCAATCAAAGATGGCCTGCCATCAATTTCACGACCACAATTAATAATGCCATAGCTGATTTTATCGCAGGCGAGGTGTGCGGATCGCCGTCGTCCTCGCGCTGCATATCGTAAAGATTTTCACTGCTTATGATAGTCGTCAAAGCCTGCGTTTTTTGTAGAGGATTGACCATGCTTAATAAAAAGATAGATGTCGTAGCAAGTCAAGAGAGTGATTGCTGAGCGCTTACGTAAAATAAATCGAAAATGTCACGTGTGGAGACCTAAATCACTGCAATCGGCCATCATGGTTGTCGCCAACCGGCCACGATAGTTGACGTTTGATATAAATTTTAGGCTTTATAAATCTTACTGTCTTAATCCTGTCATTGGTCTATTATAATCTACCCTATTTAGTTTTAACGTCTGAGGTCTATTGTGTCTAGCGCTTTTTTCAATCGCGAGCTTAGTTTGCTTGAATTTAACCAACGTGTTCTTTACCAAGCCTACAACAAGGAACTACCCTTACTAGAACGGTTGCGATTTCTTTGCATTTTTTCTACTAACATTGACGAGTTTTTTGAGGTTCGAGTGGGCGGCTTGGTGGAGCGTCTAGAGCTACCCACGCCTTCAAATCTGGAACCCGATGGGCTCACAGAAATACAAACGCTGGAACAAATCTCCTTGCGAGCTCGGCATTTAGTCATCGAACAATATCAAATTCTCAACAATGAAATTTTGCCACTGTTACGCGAAGAGGGAATTAGCGTTTTGCGTCGCGATGAATGGAAGCAGGTACACATTGATTACTTAAAGGAGTTTTTCATTTCAGATGTCCTACCCGTGTTGAGCCCGATTGGACTTGATCCGGCACACCCATTTCCACGCATTCTCAATAAAAGTCTTAATTTTATCGTAAAGCTAAGTGGGAAAGATGCGTTTGGCCGCAGCTCCGATTGCGCAATAGTACAGGTGCCCAGATCGCTTGCGCACATTATTGAGCTCCCCGCTGAATGTACAACTCAAGGCAGGGAATTTGTTTTTATTTCTTCCATTATCCATTTTTTCATGTCGGAAATTTTTGTGGGCATGAACGTCGTTGACAGCTATCAGTTTCGTCTAACGCGCAACTCGGATATTTTTCTCGACGAAGAAGAAACGGAAGATTTATTGCGTGCGGTTCAAGGCGAGTTAGCCCATCGTCAATACGGTGACGAAGTACGTTTAGAAGTTTCAAACACTTGTCCCAATGAGCTGGTGCAATTTTTACTGCGGCGATGCGACATTAAAGAACGTGATTTATACAGTATTAACGGTCCCGTGAACTTAAATCGCTACAGTGACTTATTTGATTTAGTGAGAGATAAAAAACTTTATTTTCGTCCATTTGTTCAATCAATGCCTAAGTTGCCTAAACGCACTAATAGCTATTTTGAAGTACTTCAGAAACAAGACATTCTCTTGCACCATCCTTTTGATTCCTTTCAATCGGTCGTTGATTTTTTGCGCGAATCCGCTACAGATCCGCAGGTGCTTGCGATTAAACAAACGCTTTATCGCACTGGCTCAAACTCACCCATCGTTGACGCATTAGTCTCTGCCGCTAAAGCCGGCAAAGAAGTTACCGCGATTGTTGAGCTTCGCGCTCGTTTCGACGAAGAAGAAAATGTAGCTTTGGCCGAGCGGTTACAGCGCTACGGAATTCACGTAATTTACGGCGTAGTGGGTTTTAAAACTCATGCAAAAATGTTGTTAGTAGCGAGACGCGAGGAAGGAAAACTTCAATACTATGTTCATATGGGTACCGGTAATTACCATCCAAAAACCAGCAAGGTCTACACCGATTACGGATTACTTACATCTGACAAAGATATTGGCGAAGATGTCTATCGTATATTTTTACAACTCAGCAGTTTAGGCAAAGCGTCAAAGATGGAGGCGCTCCTCTATGCACCATTTACGCTGCACAAAGGCATCGTCCGTCGTATTCGTATAGAAAAGGAAAATGCGGAGCAGGGCAAGCCAGCACATATTATTGCGAAAATGAATTCACTGTACGACGAGATTTTGGTCAACGAACTCTATGCCGCATCGCAGGCCGGCGTACAAATAGATTTAGTGATTCGTGGCGTCTGCCAATTGCGGCCTGGTGTCGCGGGCCTTTCAGAAAATATTCGTGTACGCTCCATTATCGGTCGTTTTTTAGAACATTCACGGGTATTTTATTTTGAGAATCACGGCAATCCAGAAGTTTATTGTTCGAGCGCCGATTGGATGAGCAGAAATATGTTTCATCGTGTTGAAACCTGCTTCCCCATCAAGTCGAAAAAAATTCGCGATCGCCTCATTGACGATTTGAAGCTCTATATAGCCGACAATACTCATGCATGGCTACTCTCTGGCGACGGTAGCTACGAGCTTACTCACCCCACCGAGGAAAATAGACCTGTGGATGCTCAAGCTATTTTACTGGATCGTTGGGCGGTTCGCGCGACAAGTTAGAAACTTGCTGCAAAATCAATCTGGGAAGACTTCTATCTCACTAGAGTCGTTCTTGATGCTTTACAGTAGATAGCCTCTTTTTAGATTAGATAGCTGCTTTTTGAATGGTGGCTTTCTAAATGTCGGCTTTCTAAACATCGGCTTTCTGAACAATTTCGTTCAACACAAGTTGATAGTTTATGTCATACAAATAGCGAATTTCAGTTTCCAAATCGGCTCGCGTTAACGGATGTTGGTTGATCCATTGTTGCGGAATCTGTAGCGTAATCTTTCTATCATTCGCCATTAATAGTAAATTCGGTAACTTATCTTTCTTTTTACCTCTATGAAAAATAGCCGCAAGTCGTAACAAAATTGCCAAGCGAACTAAATTTTCATTTTCATGTAAAAAATGCTTACTCGGAAATCGCTTTCGGTGTGCAAGTACCAGAGCCGAGAGCTGCATTTGCTCAACACGCGAACAACCGGCAAGATCTACATGCTGAACAATATAAGCGCTGTGTTTATGGTAATCATTATGGGCAATATCTAAGCCCACCGGATACAAACGCGTAGACCAAGCTAGCAGCTTACTCGCCTCCGAGTCATTCAACTCCCAACTATTTGCAACCTGCGCGAGCAACACTAAAGCTGTTGCTTCAACACGTTTTGCTTTTTCGATATTAACGTGAAAACGTTCGGCCAATGCATCAACACTTGCTTGACGAATATCGTGATTTTCGAGCCGGCCTTTTAAATCAAACAAGAGCCCTTCACGCAATGCCCAGCTCGCCGCGGTCATTTCCGTGAGCTGCAAACTTTCAAATAATGCTTTAAGCGCGATTACTCCGGCCAAGAAAACGGCCTGGCGGTCTTCTGCAAGACCCAATATTTTTAAATCTGTATTGCCATGATGCGCATAGTTTTGAATAATTTTTTCTAAACTTTCTGCGCGAATAGTGCCATTACTCCAACCTGCGCTCTCGCAAACCTTTGCAACGGTTTTGATAGTGCCAGACGCTCCTATAACTTCGCGCCAACCTTGTTGTAAAAAAGATTCACTCACCGGCTCCAATTCTTGCAAGCAAGCAATGAAAGCTTTATTGATATTTTTTTCAGTAACGCTGCCCTCGAGAAAAAAGCGCTTGGTAATTGCTACACAGCCCATATTTAAACTTTCTTTTAGCAGTGGAGACATTCCTTCTCCGACAATAATTTCCGTACTTCCGCCACCAACGTCTATTACCAAACGTTTACCAGATTGAGGCGCAATACAATGTGCAACGCCAAGGTAAACAAGACGAGCTTCTTCATCACCGGAAATAATTTCCACGGGATGGCCAAGACGCCGTTGCGCATCAATTAAAAATTGACGTGAGTCATTGATGCTGCGCAAAGTTTTGGTGCCAACGATACGCACGCTACGCGATGGATATTCGCGTAAGCGTTCTCCGAATCTTTCCAAACAGGCTAAGGCGCGTGTGCGCGCGTCATCACTTAGAGAGCCGTCACTGCCAAGCCCCAAGCCCAAGCGAACAGGTTCCCGCAACCGATCAAGCAGCACAAGTTGACCCTTATCCCACTTGGCAATAATCATGTGAAAGCTGTTAGAACCAAGATCAATAGCTGCTATATGGCTCGTTTTTAGCGGGTCAAGACGGGAAAGATTAAACATCGACTCTCATACCTACATATTTATCCGACAGAAATCGGGTATTGGTCGTCGATCAGCATTAATTAGAAATTACGAATTAATGTGAGTGGATTAATTAATCGTTGCCGTCTTCATCTCTTCGGACACTTCTGAAGCGGCATCAGCTTGTTGCTTTGCAATAACTACGGCTTGAGCAAAAACCGCATCAAAATTTATGGGGGCAAGCATCAAGGGCGGAAATCCGCCACGAACCAAAATACTATCAATGGCTTCGCGCGCGTAAGGAAAAAGAATTTGTGGGCAAAGCGTATTAATGGCGTGACTCAGCTGCATTCCTTCCAAGCCGGCTATTGCAAATAAGCCGGCTTGTTTAATTTCCACCAAAAATATCGCTTTATTTTCAATTCGTGCGGTTATGGTTAACAGCAAAATTACTTCGTGCAAATTTTCATCAAGACGATTTACCTGGATATTTAGGTCTTGTTGTATTTTTGGATTCCAAGACTTTCCTAAGGCCTCAAGCCCGCTGGGCGTTTCAAAGGAAATATCTTTTAAGTATATTTTCTGAATTGAAAATGCCAACTGCGGAGCTTGCTGGTCAGTATTTTCTACAGTGTTACTTTCGTCGGTCATATTAGTGCCTATTCGTTCGTCGAAATTTTTGTTATCTGATATTTCAGAAGGTATATTTTTTTCAGTCGCTTTTTTGTAAGAGACTATCCAGCTGACCTTTTTTTTCGAGCGCCAAGAGATCTGTAAAACCACCTACATGGTAATCATCTATCCAAATTTGTGGCACAGTCCTTTGTCCACTTTTTTCCATCATTTGATGGCGTAACTCAGGATTTTGATCGACTCGAATTTCTTCAACGACCATACCTTTCTGAGCGAAAAGCTTCTTGGCATTTACGCAGTAGGGACATATTGCCGTTGTATACATTAGGATACGGGCTATCATAAATCTCTCGCCGATTATTTACCCTTTATTAAAGGCAAATTTTGATTTTGCCACTCACTGATGCCGCCAGATAAACGACGAACATCATACCCTTGCTTAGCCAACAACCGGCCTATGTGGCCAGAGTGTTGCCCCATTTTATCAACAACAATGATAATTTGATTCTTATATTTATCTAAAACGTTCAAGTCGCTATTTACTTTTTCATATGAAATATTAAATGCGCCAACCAAATGACCGGCTTTAAATTCAGTGGCGGGGCGAATATCCAGCACTACAGCCTTTTCAGTGTTGAGAAGGGTTGTCAGTTCATGAGTTGATATTGGCAAACCACTTTTTATTCTTTCTGACCACGAATATGCCATTATTAACGCGGCCAGCAATCCGAACAACCACCACTCTTGCATTACAAAATTTAAAAGATTCACTAACTTATACCTACTTGATTAAACTTTAAGAAATACAACAATCTTTGTTAAGAACCTATTATACACTTACCCTAGTTACGAAATGGTTTTCGCTTTGGTAAATGCTGCACTCAAAAAAAATGCCCGCTGATGCGAGCATTCTCTTAAACTCTTTAGGCTCTACTTTTTATTCTGCGCATGTATTACCCACAAGCGTGAAAGTCTCGCTAGATTTGACTTATCTGACACGGACTGGAATGCTTTAATGGCATCAGGTTTTTTGTTAGTGTGTAA
>JAYWHF010000660.1:0-6185 GCA_043777855.1 Gammaproteobacteria bacterium
CAATAGCGCCAGCGCAAAAAAAAACCCTCTGTAGCGAAGTTACTCCGGAAGACTGGCCTAGTATTTATGTGGGTCTGGGAGTCAGTGGGATATTGCAAAGCACTATTGCTAATTGTCAGTTAGTGGCGAGAGAGGCCAATGAATTTGAGTTTATTTTGGACGAGAGTAACAGCACTCTTTATGATCCTGGGCATCAAAAACGTTTGGAGGATTTGCTGAATCATTATTTCGTAGAAACCGAAATACGCGTAAAAATTCGGCCAGGCAAAGTGACGGTAGAAACGCCGGCGATGATCGCAGCACGTCACAAAGAAGAGCGTCAGGCTAATGCCGTCATCGCGATTAAAGCCGATCCGATAGTTCTCCAGCTGATTCAGCAGCTAGGGGCGGCATTGCGAGAAGATACGATTCAACCTATCTAACAATTTAAGCATTTCTTTGAGAAATACATATTCATGTTTAGCCCTCTTATTAACGAACTCATGTCTTCTTTACGTTGTTTGCCCGGTGTAGGTCCCAAATCGGCACAGCGTATGGCGTTACATTTATTAGAACGCGATCGTGAAGGTGCGGCGCGTTTGGCGCAGGGCTTATTGAAGGCAGTTGAGCATGTCGGCCGTTGTCAACGTTGTCGTACGCTTACCGAGCAGGCGCTATGCGGCATTTGTACTAACCTACGTCGAGATGATTCTTTGTTATGTGTTGTAGAAACGCCCGCCGATGTATTGGCGATTGAGCAATCGGGAACCTATCAGGGAAAGTATTTTGTTTTGCTGGGGCATCTCTCGCCAATTGATGGTATTGGCCCCGAGGACATAGGCGTTAGTCAGTTGATTAACTTATTGCAGGAAGAGCCTATTACAGAAGTAATTTTAGCCACAAATCCTACGGTTGAAGGAGAAGCTACGGCTTACTATATTAGCGAGCGCGCAAAAAATTTAAGCGTCACTGTATCGCGTATTGCGCATGGCGTACCTTTGGGGGGCGAGTTGGAGTTTATTGACGGCGGAACACTCTCACATGCTTTTGCGAGTCGTCGAGCATTTTAGTCTTCGTTCTTTTTCATGTTTCAACATTGATATCTAAAAATTTATGCAAATTTCTACGGATGCAATATGGATTACCCAAAATCACGAGCTGGTAGCGCTATGTCAGCGCTTAGGTGAGCAGGCCGCCATTGCGGTTGATACGGAGTTTATGCGTAGCGATACGTTTTATCCTATTGCTGGCCTGATTCAAATTGGCGATGGTACACAGTGTTATTTAATTGACCCATTAACGATTACCGACTTTTCACCACTCAGCGATTTATTTATTGATGAATCTGTTACCAAAATTCTGCATTCATGCTCAGAAGATATCGACGTTTTTGCGTGTTTACTGGGTGTTATTCCCGCCCCTATTTTTGATACACAAATTGCTGCTGCTTTTGCAGGTTTCGGTTTCTCGTTGGGCTATGCGCCTTTGGTAAAGGCAGTTTTGAATACAGAAATACCCAAAGAGGAAACCCGTTCTGATTGGTTGTTGCGCCCACTCAGTGCGTCACAAATCAAGTATGCCGCCTTAGATGTTGCACATATGCTTATCATTTACGGCATGTTTTTGAAGATCTTAAAAGCCAGCGAGCGATTAGCGTGGGTTCAAGATGATTGTGCTGATGTAGTCATTAACGCGCGCAAGCCTGACGATTTTTATGACGCTTATCGTAAAGTAGGATTTGCGTGGAAGTTGCGTCCGCAAGAGTTAGCCATATTGCGCGAACTTTGTATCTGGCGCGAAACGGAAGCTCGTGTGCGTAACATTCCGCGAAACCGCTTGATTAAGGAGCCGGCTCTTTGGGAAATGGCACGCAAACAGCCGCAGGATACTATCCAGCTGCAGCGTATCGAGGATATTCCTTCGCGCACCTTAAGGAATGATGCGCAAACCCTGCTCGATATCATTTGCCTAAGCAGCAAAGCCGAGGCGCAGGCTTGGCCGGAACGCTTAGATCAACCACTTGGCCCGTCTGAAGGCCCGTTATTGAAAGCGTTAAAGCAGTGTGTGCGAGATGTTGCAGAAGCCTTAAATATTCCCCCTGAAATATTGATTCGAAAAAAAGAATACGAAGCCATAATTCGCTCAGGTTTAAAAGGTAATGCTTGTGAATTGCCTGAGCGATTGAAGGGCTGGCGTTACGATGTCATTGGTGAAAAGCTGTTAGAGATCGCACAGCATTTTTCGTCAACCGACGCATGAATTAGCGGCGTGATTCAATATAACTTTTAAGAGCTCAGCTATGAAAATAATTTGTCAAATCTATCGCAGCGCTAAAGAAGAAGGCATGTATCTCTACGTCAGAAAAGAAGAAGGTTTAACCAGAGTTCCCGATGAGCTCCTAGCACTTTTTGGTAAACCGCAACCTGCCATGGTGTTGTTGTTAACGCCGGAAAAAAAATTGGCGCGCGTGAGTGTTGAAAAAGTTGCGCAGAGTTTAGTGTCCCAAGGTTTTTATTTGCAGTTGCCGCCGCGTAGCGAAGAGGATTTCGAAATGATGGAAGTTCGGGCACGTAATTCGAAATTATCGAGAACCTAACGAGAATGACAGCAGGTTTAATCAATGAGTGTGTGGGTTCAAATTAGTATGCCAGTACCCGTATTTTGGCGTGCTAAAACGCTCGCGCAAATGACCCCAGAAGAGTTTGAATCAGTCTGCGATGGCTGCGGAAAGTGTTGTCTTCATAAGCTGGAGGATGAGGATAATGGTGATGTGTATTTCACCAAAGTCGCCTGTCGGTTTCTTGATCATGAAACTTGCAAGTGTCAAACTTATAGTGATCGGCAACAACAAGTAGCTGATTGCGTGGTGCTTACACCAGACACTGTAAAAGCAACTTATTGGTTGCCGGATACTTGCGCTTATCGCTTACTGGATCAAGGTACACCATTGTTTGATTGGCATCCTTTGGTGTCTGGTGATCCAAATTCTGTTCACCGCGCAGGAATGTCGGTGGCTCGGCAAGTCGTGAATGAAAATAGCGTGGACCTTACCGACTTAGAGGAATATATCGTTCGTTGGGTTTAATATTTCCGCGGACCGATTAGCGTTAGTATTCGTCGCCGTACTATTAGAAGGTAAGGGTGGATTTCGAAGGTAAAGGTGGATTTCGAAGGTAAGGGCGGATTCAACCGCGAAGTAATATTATTGAGCAATCAGAATTAACGAGATTTTTTATGACATCGATACAATACGCGTGGATGGTTTATGCGGCGGGTAGCTTGGGCTGTTGCATCGCGACCTGGTGGATGTTTCTGTGGGCTTGGCGCTTTGTGCGCTACTGTGCAGTCGTTACTGTCATGGTTATTTTATTCACGCCTTTTGCGATTGATCAAGAAACTATGGCCATGGCCCCAGCGATTTATACCTTAATTTTTGATGGCCTTTCACTGGGTATTGATTCGGTTAAACCCCTCATTACGCTCATGCTTGGTGTTTGGTTGGTGGGTATTATTTTGGCCTTATTGTTAGTTCTGTTCACTCGCAACGCTTATAGCGATGAGAACGCTGAGTATGCTTACCCGTTTGATGATCAGGCTAATTCTGATCGTCCAACCTCTTTAAGGCGCAAGGTTATTCATCCTCGCGATAATGTGGACAACGTGACTCGCCATGAAGTGTTAACGCGCGACGAGCAGCTCTCACGCGAACAGCGACTATCGGGTGAAATGCCAATGAGAGCGATTAGGGACTGATAGGTAAGTTTGAAAAAATCAGCGTTACTGGATTTTTGTTTTACGGGTACTCATGTGGCGAATTGAGCGTTAAGTGCTATAAATAGATAAGGTTATAGTTGCGAATATTCTAGCGAGTTCGCATGCCCTTCTTGGCGGATAATTCCAAATACATTTAGCACGTGCTAACCAGTGAGCCCTTATATGCCTATTCGCGTAGCTGTTGCTATTACATTACTGTTACTGATGGCTATTTCCCCTTTCAATATTGCGAATGAGCACAGCCCGCAGGAGCACACTCCAGCCATTGATGCCAAACAAGCTGCTCCGGCAGAACACCCTAGCGCGGAGCACAGCCCACCGAAACTGAATGCGGCTCAACACGAAAGTTCGGCGCATGAGAGTTCGGGGCACGAAAACCCAGCGCAGCCCGCCGAGACAACAGGCCTCGTTGAACCCCAGTTGCAGAATTTACCTTCAGATGTTCGCGTGCTTATCGATATCTCAGGGAGCATGAAGAAAACCGACCCGCAAAATTTACGCAAACCGGCGCTTGATCTCATGGTGCGTTTGTTGCCTGACAAAAGTCGTGCGGGTGTATGGCTCTTCGGCAATGATGTCGATATGTTAATGCCGCATAATCTTGTAGACCCAAATTGGCGCAAACAAGCTGCTACGAAGGCCGAAAAAATTAATTCAATTGCACTGCATACCAATATTGGCAAGGCGTTAGATGCGGTGGGTTTTGATAAAGCGAATATGAACACCCACTATAAAACACATATTGTTTTATTGACGGATGGTGTGGTTGATATCAGCAAGGAAGCCGTCGATAACACAAAAGAAAGGCAGAGAATTTTAACCGATGTATTGCCAAGCCTAAAGCGTGCGGGCTATACGGTTCATACCATCGCACTATCAGCAGATGCCGATGCTGATTTACTGAGAAAAATTTCCGTAGGGACTGATGGCATTTTTATAACAGCTCAATCAGCCGATGAATTAACGGCTACATTTCTAAAAATATTTGATCAAGCTGTGCCTGCCGAGCGTTTGCCCTTGGATGATGATGGCTTTTTGGTGGATGCCAGCGTGAAGGAATTTACTGCACTTATTTTTCGCAAGCCGGGCGTAGAAAAAACCGTTCTATTGGCGCCTGATGGTAAAGAGTATTCAGCTACTAGCCCGGTGGATGGCGTGAATTGGTATCGCACTGATAAATATGACCTTATCACTACCCTTGCGCCTAAAGCCGGGCAGTGGAAAATAAAAACCGAAATAACACCGCAGAGCCGCATCACCGTTATTAGTAATTTAAAACTTATCATGCAACCATTAAAAAACAATATTCATAGTGACGATAGCTTGGAGCTTCACTATTCGTTTCAAGAAAACGAAAAAACAGTGACTAATCTAGATTTTTTAAGTCTACTGGAAACAAGTGTCATCATTGTGAAAGACGGCAGCAAAGAAAATGTCACGCTAAATCTTGATATGGCGAACTCACCTGCCGATGGCATATACCATCAGAAAATAAATTCGTTTTCTGCAGTGGGTGATTATGATATTCACGTTTACGTGGATGGAAAGACATTTAAGCGTGAATTTAAACACAGCCTAAGCGTAAGAGATTCACTTTTGTCGGTCGACAAAGGTAATTCAACACTAAAAGGTGGAAGACGTTCCTACGATTATAGAATTACCACTGATAGAGCATTAGTGGATTTATCCAAGACCCAGCTCACTGCTATCGTAAAAAGTGAAAGTAAAAGCCTTGTAAAAAAGGATTTAAGCTTGGTGGATGATAATCACTGGAAGTTTTCATTTGCACCGGAACATTCGGCAGAATATGATGTTAGTTTTCATGCGTCGGGGGCAATGGTGGGCGGCGATAGTTATGATGAAACTATTCACGCCGATACTTTTTCTTATGAAGAAAAAGTAGTTGAGGAAAAACCACCGGAGCCTACAAAAGTAGAGGTTCAAAAAGTTGCAGAAAAGCCTGAGCCGACAGCGGATAGCGGCAGCAATACAGTCATGTACATTGCGATTGGACTAGCAAATTTATTAGTGATCGGCTTAGGCTATGCCGCCTATCGGATGTTCTTTGGCGGCAAAGCCAGTGATGAAATGGCAGAGTTGGAAAAAACGCTGAATATGGATGCTAGTAAAATAAAAGAAAACAGCGGCGACAAAAAAACGTCTGAAAAATTGAATATTAACTTAAATGAAGAAAAACCAGCGGATATTCCTATGAGCGATAATCTAGGTATGGATACGCTCTTTCCTTTAGACGACATGGGGGAGGAAAATAAATAGAGCTCAGGCCCTTGGTTAATAATGTGCGTCGAAAAATAAATGAACCCGTCACACCAATTACTAACTGGTCATTTGTAAAGAATACTCTTCACTTTAAAACGCGCCGTAAATACTTCCGTGTAGGCTCGAATCGGCATCCATGCCTCATACGGTTT
>JAYWHF010000661.1:0-2235 GCA_043777855.1 Gammaproteobacteria bacterium
TGACCAGCGGCAGCACCGACAGCGCGATTACGCGGGGATGCAGGCAATACATCGCCGCGCGCCAAAAGGAGTCTAAAAGCTTGCTCATGGGTCTAAGAATAACGCGTTGTGATGCAGCCGCAACCCGGCCAGCGCTAGGCTACTATCCGGGGTGCATGTAAGCAAATGCCACATTTCAAAATGAGTTCGGCGTTTAACGCCATGCGCTAGAACGCAAATTTAGCAGCCTCAAGCACACTTAAAAAGCCACCTGAACCAACCAGTCATGAGTCATTTACCGAGTTCGACCCAATTGCCACCAAGCGGCCGGTTGCATCGCGTGCGCGGCGGGCTCGCCCTGCTGGCCCTAACGCTGTCTCTTTCGCTGGCCACCAACGCGTTCGGAATCGTCGCGCCAACTGCTGTTGACATTCAAAGCTGTGCAACTGAGTACATTCAAATAGGCGATGAAGCGCTGACCTCGGGCGAACTGAAGGCGCATGACAAGGCGCAGACTTCTCAAGCGTTTGAAAGCCCTGCAGCTGCAAAACAGGCCTTTTTAGATGCCAAATCAGCCTCTAGCCCAATCAATACGGGCGCAAGCAGCTATGAAAATAAGAGTAGTTTCAGCACTCTAAGCAGCGTAAAACCAGCTCAGCGTTACGAAAAAGTCACCGACATTGCCAGCTCCTTCAAAGAGCAAACGCTGCTGCACATCAGCTTAAGCAACGGACAGACGATTCAAGCCACAGCAGGCCATCCGTTTAAAACCCTAGAAGGCTGGCGTGATGCGGTGCTACTCAAAAAGGGCGGGCAGTTGTTGGTGGGTGGGGAGGCGGATGCGGCAGAGCGCTACGCGACCATCCTGGAGATTCGAGAGGAAGTTAAAACCACTGCCGTGTTCAATCTTGAAGTGGCGAACCTGCATACCTTCTTTGTGGGGGTCGATGGGGTGGTGGTGCATAACGGTCATGGAAATTCCGCGGCCTCAACTAGCGCACAAGTTCTTTACGGAATATTTAATGTTGCAACTAACGCAACCCAGAAATACGGCATCACAGGGTGTGCACCAAATAAAAGTGGCGGTTATCGAAGGCCACAAAGCCAGCTTCGTCCTGGCGAAAACTATCGAATAAAAGAAAGTTTTCCTAGCGGTTCTGATGCACGCCGCGATGCACTAGGCGCCGAGCGTAACGCTGTACAAAATCATCGCGACTCTAACGGTGACAAAAGACCACCAAGGCAACAACGGCCATGACATATCTGCGTGATATTGGTCGTCAAACTCCAGACGGAACGCTGGCGCCAATTGAAAATTGGCTGCTAGGACCCGTAGAGTTTGCTGTTTACAAGCAATTGCGCAAGTTGAAGATTGACACTGGAATTAAGTTATCGAAGATCAACATCTTAGGAACATCAAATCCTGAGCCATATCAGGGTGATTGTTTTGATGGATGTACAGAGGTTCAACTAGACATCAATTGGTCGGAAATTGCATGTTTGCCTCGTGAAAGCCGAGTTGAGAGGGCTCTATCAGCACTTGCTGAGGGCATTTGTATCGTACTCAATCATTTTGGAACTTCAAAAAGTGGTTTTAATTTGATGATTCAAGAATTAAAGAAAAATCTTCTTGAGACAAATATCAAACTTGCATCGTTTCAGTCAGGTAACGAAAAATTTTTACTTGTTTTATTTTGGAAATCGACAATAGATTTTGCCCAGTTAAGAGTGAGCAAAGCTGCGGCGAAAGATGATAAATTTTTGGTCATCGCAACCATGTGGCCTGATTTCGATGGCATCAAACCGTCAGACATTCAAATTGTGAACGGGCAACTTCAAGTCAAATGTTACGCAGGATTCTTCTTTAAAACATTACTCGGCAGGAAATATCTTGAACCTATTACGGGAATCGGCCAAGTCTCTTTAACCAATGAAAATAAAAGTGCAATTGCTTCATTTGATATCGATCTGATTGCAAAGGAACTCGTTTGACTGACTTTGTTGCAGCTGCAGGTCAACGTTTGGGATTTCAAAAGAGTTTTGCCTAATGCCCACCATCTGCCCCAAATGCTGCACCGTTCGCCCTGAAAACGCCGTCGTTCCTGACTGGCAGTGCCCTGCTTGCGGGGTGGCTTATGCCAAAGCAGGGGGTAGCTCGGCGGCTTTGCCTTCGGTGCAGCGGGCGCATGCCGCGCGGGCCAGTGGCAGTGGCGGCGGGCTGCTCAGTCAGGTGCCTTGGGGCAAGCTGTTTGCGGT
>JAYWHF010000662.1:0-6183 GCA_043777855.1 Gammaproteobacteria bacterium
AAAAACGTTGGAATTCAAAACGCCAGCTGTTTTAATGCAAGAAGAAATGGCGGCTTTAGCTGCTTAAATGGTTATGCACTTCGCAGTTGAATCCGCCCCTCAATTAATTTTCAATAACTCGACTTACCTAAAATTAGGAACAACAAGCTTCATGATGAAAACAAGATAGGTAGCGCAAACACTGTTTACAACGTGATGCGGCTAAAAACATAGCTGAAGAGCTTAAACTGTTAAAAATGCGTATAAACTGCAAGCAATCACTTATTATCGCTAATGCACAATTCTCTGTGGAAACCCGATTTATCATACCCTCACAAAAAAAAATTCAAACCCCCAATCCATTTTTTTGTGACGCTGTGATCAATAACAACCGCAATAGAAATTGCGACGCCAAACCGCTATACTTGGGGAAATAATGACTATCAGTTAAAACCTAAACGCCAAAAAACAGTATCAATCTTAAATAAATAAACACTAACTTTAAATAAAAAAAGTCCCTATCTTAAATTAAGTCGCGTTACATTTTCTATTTTTTAATGCGGTAAATTATTGATGGGCTAACACAGAAGTGTTCCCCCATCAAAAAAATTTCTATGGCTATTTAAAATAGAGCCCCATGAAAGGCGAAAAATCAGGAAATAATATTTATTGCAGCGCGAATTGACGAGGAGGAAAGTTGAGATATAAAAGCTATCGACAAATAGTCCCTACACTTTCAATTAAGTTTGAGGCCGCCTCGCCAAAGCACCCGGCAGTATTATTAACAAACTGGCTGGCAACGAATAAATTATTCGTACAGGATTCGTCGCTAATTAATATGCCATAACCACCCGAGTTGGTAATGACTAAACTATTGAATGTATTTCCTACCGCCGGTTTTGTTTTGTCATCATCCACTTGGGCGAGAAAAATACCGTGCTGTTTTGTGTTGCGAATGTGGACATTGGTAAATGAATTGTTGGATGAATCGCGCATGAAAATTCCGACGGTTCTCGTATTGGTAATTGTTACATCACTAAATTTATTGTTATCAAAATGAATGTCTGTCGATATACCAGCGCCTTTATTATTGTATAAATTGATGCCCGAGAATGTACTATTTTCAGTTTCGTACCCTGCGAACCCATCATATTCATTATCATAAGAGGTATAGTCACGAACCATCAAACGTTCACAACCAAGTTCAGTTACCAAACCGCCCGATACAGCCGCATAAACTGTTACATTATCAACGAGACAATCTTCACAACGACGAATAGTAATGCCGTTATTTCTCAACGGGAATTCGTCGCTGCACTCTCCACCCATACACTCGGAGGTTTGCATTTTACGATTACCATCAATCATCAAATTCCTAACCTGTATGTAGCGGCGCGTGACGGTCGGCACACGTATCGTCTGCCCCATAACAAACACCGGAATATTGGCTCGATCAGCAACGCGTAAAAGAGTTGCAGCACCTTCGCCACGAATAATGATGTGGTCTCGGTCCAAAATTATGGGCGTCGTACAAGTATATAAACCAGCGGGAATAAACACCTCTCCACCGATACTTGGAAGCTTGTCTATTGTTTTCTGAATTGCGTCACAGGTTTTGCCTTTTACGACCAGCGCGTGACAGGGTGATATGACAAGAATGCTCAACAGCGCAGCGAGCAGCACTTTGAAACCCGGTGAAACCTGAAAAAACCATTTATTTACGCGCACAACAAATTCCTCATCAATCGATTCACATACATTTCTCATACTATGAGAATAGACCGCTTCTTTAAGCTGTAATGAAAAATGCACCAATAGAGCAAAACGATCTAGTTCACTTTTTTTTGTAACTTTTCGCTAGGGTTTACTAAATTTATTCAATAGGACTGGATTACAATTTTTGATCGTCACTCGCCCCTCTAATATATGCCCCTTGGAAACCTCACTAAAATAACAGGTGTTTTTTTCCGGATCATAACTCTCTATCCATAAGTGGTCATCTTTCCAGGTCAATGACAAATGCATGTGGCCTTCAGGCACCTCTAACGACATCACTCCACCATAATTCTTTACAAAAAGCTGTTCATAGCGAAAGTGATACGCAGCCCAGCCGACAAATATAATAAGCAATGCGGTGGCGGCTCCAATCTTCCATTTAAGAAAACGAGTAAGCAACCAAAACACCAAAAGCGATGCGGCTAAAACTGTAAACCAATAAAGATATGTAATCATAAAATACTCACCAATAAATTAAATTTCATTGCAAACTTAACAAACTTAGGACGGGTTTTGATTGAGTTGTTTAAGCAGCTTTAACGCTATGAACAGCAATAGCAGTAGCGCCAAGATTAAAAAAGCCTAAAACAAAAACTTTTTCCAATCTACACGGTGTGCTGGATTTTGTTTAGCAGCGATTGGGCTTGCGTTTAATGATACTAAACCAGCTTTGCTCCAATGAGGCTCGGCTTTCTGTAGCAGCTGATTAAAAACCTGTTTGCTTTTGTAGAGGCTGCTCTCAGAGTCAATCGCTAAAAAATAAGGTGGCTTGTTGTTTGAAATAATACGTAGCTGTGTTGGTTGCCACGAAAATGCCAACTCCGGATTTAAAAGATTTTTTACCGATTCATTTAATTCGATGCGCCAAAATTTATGGCTGCTGCGGTCAAGGCTAATTGGATCGCTCTTTTGCCATTCGTTACCTACTTGTATATTAAACCAAATGCCCTGGTAAACTAATTGCCATGGCTGTTTTTCTGCAAGCCGTGAGAAAACTTTTAACGTATCACCATAGGTATTAGTCAACAGATTGATGCTGAGCATTTCAGCGGGTGTAGCCTCATCGCGCACATACTCCCACGCACTCACGGGATAAGATTTAGAGCGTTCGTCTGGCAAATAGACCGTCGTTTGAGTCGTTGATAATTTACCCGCAAGATTCCAACTTTCAAATTGAACGTCCGGTAATTTTATGTCGGTGATGGTTTGCAAGGCGGCTACATGCGTTATTTTTAGATTGTCGGTACCACGCAGAATTTTCATTCGAAAAAAATCGTAGGTCGCGGCCCCTAGGTCAAGGGTTAGCTGATTGCGCTTTAAAACTTGCTCCTGCTGAACAATATGCACTAACGTGCTGCGCCCCAAACTCACCCAATTTTGTAAGTTGCTACTCCCCTCTAGCTCGACTTCTAGATATTGATTTTGCGCATCAGGATCCCAATCAATTTCTAACCCTGTGACGGGTGTTTTGAGTTCTCTAAGGTCAAGGAGATAGAAATCAGGCGCTTGGCGCTGCGGCTTTTCGGCGAAAACCCCTGAATCATCATTCACTACGACTTGCACATGATTGACGCTCACACTGACTTTATTGGTGCTTAACGCACGAATTGATTCAGGGGTGATATCGTCGGCAATAGGATAGAACGCCAGATCTGTGCTGATTTTTTGTAGGTCGATTTTTTTTGCGGCAACTGCTGCGGGCGCAAGTTGTACGATGCTGTACGGCAAGTTATTGTTGTCCGCATCCAAAGCAACAAGGTCGCGCAAATCTGAATGCTGACTGTATCGATATAGGGTATACGACAAAGGTATTTGCAAGTAAGTGCCCTGCGCATCGCTGATTTGGTAAATAGGCAATGGCTCGGCTCGTGCTTCCAACAACAAAAAAAGCAACGCACTCAACAAAGAAATTTTTGAATAACTCCAATAAAATCTCATGGCTGTCCCTCTCGAACGTTGTCATTTTTCTTGATAGGAATGGGGGATAGATATCCGATCAACAGCATTAATCCGCCGACAACCATAAATGAAATAATACGGGCCAAGGTGCCGGTTCCGGTTAAATCTTTTGTCGCAAGTTTTAGAACCACCAAACCTAAGAGTACTGCACCTAACATCCACAGTGACCGTTGCTGAAGGCGACGAGACAAATTCATGACAAACAACGCACAGAGCGCCCACAAAATCGATAAAGCCATTTGCACTTGCGGGGCGTTCCAGAGATTTTCAAACTTATAAGGAATGGCTTGGTATTGATGCATAGCCCGCAGCATTTCTACGTTTACCCAAACAAAGAACATAAACCCTAGCAGACCCAACTGCATTTTTTTCTCCGCAAAAATGCTCGCATTAAAGTATTGATGCTTAAACAAATAGGCAAATAAAACAATAATGGAGAGCTGCGCAATACCCAATGCATTTAATACTGGTAAATAAGTGTCTTCCATGCCTTGCACTCGCTGGCATAGAATTACAAACCAAAAAACTGTTAATAAAAATAAAGGCATGGGAATTTCATTTTTATAAATTCGATCAAAACTTTCGAAGGGCCAGGAAAGTTTCTTGCTAAGAAAACTCAACGCCAGAAGCGGAACCGTAAATACCAGTAACCACAACATCACGCTGGAAACGCCTTCAATCGCATAGTAGTTTTCAAGCCACAGAGCTTCCCAACATAAAAATCCAAACAGAAACCACGCTGTCAACACATGGTAAGTGGTTAGCCAACCTGAGGATGAAACAGACTCTTTGATCAACAAAAAGCGATATTGCACCGCAAAAAATACTAGGATTGCGAGAAAAGCAGCCATCTGCGAGGGGTGTGCATCGCCCGTCCAATGGATTCCAACATGAGCAATGGCAAATGGCAGAAGAGCAAACACACAGGAACTCAACAACGACCAATCGACGCGATTCGCAAACCACAGGGCAAGGGCAGCAGACAAACTTCCAAACATTAGAATTGCGGCAAACACATGCAGTGGGGCAACGTGAACCTGTAGCTCAGTGATACCCGCCACAAACCACCAAATGATGCCGACAATGACAGCCAAGACCCCTAGACCTTCTTCAACAGAATTTACACGCTCCGCAAACTTATTCAGCAGATAGGCTATCGCTAAGGCGGTAATGGCGAGAATACTCAGGGCAAGAAAATTACCGGTAAAAATAGGTGTTGCATCTGCGTTAACACCGCTCGACACCAGCACAGCGACGGCGGCGCCGCAATGCAAGAGATAGCCCACGACACGGGGCCGCAGACGCTCTTGACGCAAACCTATCCAGACTAAGCCAACCGCTTCTATTGCCCAAGTGACAGATGTCCAACTGGCGTCAAGCGCCAAGGGTACTGCGAGGGTCGCGAAGCCAATACCCAGCGCTAAAAAAGACTCTACTAATATTCGGTGCGTGGCTAGATGTCTACGCGCCAACCATGCGCTCAAACTCACATAAAGCGCGGCCAATACAATCGCACTGATCGGCAAACCGTAGACCGAATTCTTAAGTAAACTCGCTTGTAATCCAAACGCAATCAAGGGCAACCCAAACACGAGGCTGCCATCAACCAAGCCCTTAAGGTTAGGTTCTTGCTTGAAGGAAAATAACAGGCTGACTGTTAAATAAAGAAGAAAGAATGCAATAAGAAAAGGCTCGGTGCTCGCGAAAAAAGAGGGCTCATATTTCAGAACATTCCACGCTGAGGTGATCGCAAAAGTAAACACAAATCCAACCCAGTTCAACAAGCGCCAAGATTTGTACCAAGCGATCGCTAATATCCCAAGATTCAACACGAGGTAAAAGCTAAACAAACCGACATGACTACCGTCGCCCGTCGAGGTAAGAATAGGCACTAAAAATCCCCCAGCGGTGGAGAGTATTGCTAGGACCTGAGCGTTTTGTAAGAGCGCCAAAGCGGCGCCAAGCATCGCAACGGCAAACAACAAACCGAATGCCAAACCTAAGGGGATTAACCCAAATATTTTTGCCGACGCAAACAATGTGAGATATACGGCCGCTATACCGCCACCTTGCAACACTAGGCCATAACCTCCCTCGCGAAGCCGCGTTTTCCAGCCGAGCAGGATCAAGGCAATAGCCACGGCAAGTACACAGGACAGCCGGAACTCAATGGGAAACATGCCTTGGCTCGCCGCATATTTCACTAAAAAACTCAAACCAAAAAACATCACCACCATGCCGACACGCACGATTGGGTTGCCTTCCGTGAAGAAACGCCGAATCGCATCAAGTACTTTATTGGCGGGAGTCGGCGCAACCGGATCATACCAACCGGTGCCCGCATCAACACGAGGTGTATTAGAAACTCTAGATGTATTAACTCTAGATGTATTAACTCTAGGTGTATTAACTCTAGGTGTATTGACTCTAGGTGTAGGCTCCGCCGATTTTTGCGGCGACCCATCTAGG
>JAYWHF010000663.1:0-6182 GCA_043777855.1 Gammaproteobacteria bacterium
AATTGCACGGCGACGATTAGCGCACGCGGACGACGTGTTTCTTCGGGGTTTAACATGGGGTAATTTCTCTAGGGATTGGAGCGCGAAGATTTACAAATAGCGTCACGAGATGAGGTGTACGTCTTATTATGGATGAGAAAGTATGGATGAACCATTATGGATTGGCGTAAGTGCCGTGGGAACACCTCTTTTAGCTTCGATCAACATTACGTGAAGTTTCGCTAGCACTTGCGAGTTCGTAGTTCACGGCTGCACACTTGACGTCGGTAAGCTAGCGTAAGGCTAAACAGCTTAGTCAGGCCCTACTTTTAATCGCTCCAACGAACACTTATCGCTGGGACGGATTCCATATTTTCATTCTCTCTCCCATCAAAAATTTGACACCAGCCTCGATCATCGCCAGATTTGATTCCATAAAAAATACCGGCAATTTAAATATTATGTTTTGCCGCAAGGAAATAAATACACGGCTCAGCACATAAGTAAGCAACAGTAATAGTTGTCCATAAAAAACTATTGTATTGAAATAGTTTTCACTCCAGAAAAAAATCAATAAGATAAACAAGGCAATAAAACACCAAGGTGAAATCCATCGCATCAACTTGTGAGAAAATATTTGAAAGGCAAACAAAGGATTTTTAAAAGGTATTAAAATATCCCGATTCGTGTAGAGCCCCGCCATACCTCTTATCACAGTTCGCACTCTTCGGGCATGCTCATCGTCTACATTTTTAGGCTAGGATAATAGCCGAAAACATCGCTAGCAGAAATCACTAATGAGCCAGCTCTAATTGTATTCAAAGCAACATTAAAATCACTACAAATATGAGTATTCCATGGCAAACAAAACTCTTTTCTGACAGCGAAAAATGACCCACTCATTCCCACGCAACCAGCCAATTGAGATTCCATTCTCCGAACCCACAACTCATACTTAAGATACAATCCCTCCGAATCTTTTGCACCATGCCTGTTAAGGCGTACATCTTGACTGGATACTGCACCAACTGCAGAACTGGCAAAATAGTTCAGTATGTTAGACAGGCACTCTTTATATATCAAAGTTGATACATCAGAAAATACAATAATCTTTCCTTGAGCCAAGCACAGCGCATTATACTGAGCAACCTCTTTGCCACCTCGGATAGGCGACCTAATAAATTTCAACTCATTATTATTGGCATATTTCTCACAAATCTCATCGGTACCGTCACTTGAACAATCAGAGGCAACAATTATTTCAATTCCAGGAATTTCCCGCCTTAAAAGAATCAAATTATCAATTTTATTTTCAATTCCTTTAACTTCATTGTATGCAGCAACAATAATCGTTACGGATTGTTCTTCAAAAATGCCTCTACCACCTTTACTCTTACCTTTACCTTCACAAGCACTTTTCCACAAACAAATAATATACAGAGCAAAAGGATAAATTATGTAGCTATAGAGTGAAGAAAAAAACAAAAGTGCAATAATAATTTTTTCCATGAAAACACCAAATTGATTTACATTTTAATTTTTAAGATACCCGATCTAAGTTGATACATTCGTTTAGCAAAAGGAGAAGTGGGGCTAAAGTGAACAATCCACGCTTTTCTTGTCAACGGAGATTTGTTGACGGAAGATGCATGTATAGCAAAATTGTCGTGTATAGATACACCACCCTTTTGAATAATTTCTTTGGAAAAATCAGGCTCAGAATCAAATTCAATAGCCAGTTGCTCGACGCCACGGAAGGTTATTTTTTTGTGAGGAACAAGGTAAGATGGGCTATTTTTAGTAAAAATAAGACCTCCATTGAAGTCAGATGTATCTTGCATAGGTATCCAGAAATTTAGGCTCTTTATTGGCACCCCCTCGCCCAAATAAGCTTGATCCTGATGCCAGGATGTAGCAATATCACAAAATCCAAATTTATAGATCGCATGATCATATAAGCAATGACATTCTTTTTGGAAAAAATCTTCTGCAAATATTTTGCATTTTTCAAAAATGCGGGTTTGTAATATTTGTTTTCTTATTCTCGATGGCCTATTGACATCCACATGTGTGAGCCCGCCAACACTTTGAGGAAGAGTTTTGTCTAACTCTTGTTCCAGCTCATCTACCTCATCAATTAAAAATAGATTTTCAACCGTTGTGAATCTTTTCTGTAAAATATCTGCATAGTATTTCATAGAAATCCTAAAAAATAAGAGAGCAGCTCTTTATCGTAAACACATTAGAAATTTGCGCTAAATTTTCTTTCTATGAAAGATTGAGCTGGTGCGCGCAAAGCCATAAATCATATGAAGAAAAAAAATATTTATTTTTGATGTTTTAAATCTAAATATTACCGCGATAAAATTTAAAATTAGAGAAGCAGAAAAAAGCAATAAAAATAAATAAATGTTAAAAGGCAAAGAAAGAAAAGAAAGCAAAATTAAAAATGTAAATAGAAAAGAAAATATCGCAACTTTAGATCGCAGAAAAGTGCGCCAGCTTTTTAAATCCCCAACCCCATGCCATCGCTCCCTCAAATAAAATTGCTCAAGAGATTTTGGGTAGCCTTCATGGTGAGCTTTAAAATTTCGATTAATTAGCATTTTTATAGAGCTTGCTTGAGCTCTTGAGCAAAAATCAACATCCTCGCCAGTAATCAGTGTTTCGTCAAAACCCGATATTTTTAGTAATGTTTCTTTTGTTGTAATCAGATTTCCTGAGTCAATATATTTCTCGGAACTTTCAGCTATTTTTGAAAACCACGATCTTTCTATAAAACCCGGATCCTCCGATAGTTCGTAGCGACAACCTGTGATTGTAAAACGATTATTTTCAAGATATTCATAGAATGAAATGTATTCATCAACCCATTCATTAGTTAATAGAACATCAGCATCTATAAAACAAATATTATCAAATTTAGCCACTTCCCATCCCACATTTCTGGCGGACGAGACTGTAACCTTTTTACCTAGATTGATTGTCTTTACAGCATTAATTTTTGAAGCTATAAGTTGAGTTTTATCTGTGCTTGCATTATTTACGACAATAACTTCAAATTCTATTTTCCCTTTAAAGCAATAAATTATTCTTGTTAAGCAGTGCAAAATATAGTTTTCTTCATTATATGCAGGAATTATTATGGAAATATTCATGGCATTCTCGGTAATAGTTTGCACCAGCGGATATGACTGAAGTCTTTTAGCGCATAGTCTTTCGCGCTACCATCACAGTGTAATTTTCTATTGCCCAGGAATCTACACTAAAGAATAATTAGGGTCAGAGTAGAATGGTACTTACTTAAGGAGTCGAGCTCAGTAAACGTAAGGGTTTCCGCTCTAGAGCGGCTCCAAACAAATAAAAAATTGTACTTGTTCTGTGCTTGTTTTTGAGAGCCTAGCAAAGGTATTGCTGTGTAACTGTACCATTCGGGTCAGAGTAAAATTAAATCCCTCTAAGACTCCCTCAGTGTAAAGCTCTCTTTCGCCTTTTAACGTCTTCTGTTAAGTTGCCCAGCAATATGATCTTCGACAGTTGGGGTCATAGTAACATTAATGTCTGCCTCGGGCACGAAGCCCCATTTAATACACGCCCACTTTTTCTCTTGCAACTAATGCGGATTAGAAACTATTACTGCAATCTACACCAGAAGTAATTACACGACATTACGGTGCTAATTATTTTGGCGCGCAAAGCATTAATTTGAATTGCTCAGGCAACAAATATTTTCATAAATCTGGATTTGGTTTTTATTTTGATTTGCCTCGCGTTGATGTAATGGAGAATAGCGCTGGGGCCAGAGTAACCCCCCCCTGATTTCAGATCATCCACTTGCGGTTGCTGATGGTTTTGTGAAGCTGAAGAATAATTAACGTCGATTCCGTTTCTCTACTCTTCTTTTACACTCATCACGCCAAGCAATAGCTCGCCACAAGACTATCGGCAGATTAGTATGGCGTCCATTGTATTGACTGCTGCCGCTTTCTTCTGAGGTGATGTTGAGCAGTTTACTTTATCGATACTATTCACCTTTATTGCTTTGGCAGGCAGCCACAACGGGCAACACTCTTGGCTCTTGCCTCAACTGGTATTTAGGTAGATGGTCTTTGCATCTGCAAGATAAAAAATGGTTTCCCATTAGCGCTGGGCAACCCCGTAAGGTGAGAGTATCGATGCAGCGCACAGCGACGGAATCGTTCGTGGTAGTGTTGAATTCATTGTAATGATGGCGGAGCGAAGGGGCGAGGCCTATCGATTTAGTTAAAAAGCCAGTAGTAATTGAACCAACAACCGCAAGGTAGGATTCAACAATTAATGCACAGTTACGGTATGCCGAAGTATTTGGTTTGTGTGGATTTGCCATTTGGAAAATGGCCATATGCAAGCCACGGCTTCCGATGTAAAAACACTGAAGCAGTATAAATATCATGAGCTATAGAATTCAGAAAAAATTCTAAGTGATATTTAAATTTACTATTTACTAACCACACCTGCTACCCGTATGTCTTCATCTACGCAGGACTTCACAATTGCGTAACCATGGTTGCTCAATAGGGCGTAGCAAGCATCAATGAAGTTTTTATTCTGTTCAGGGTATTTGCTTAATTCAACAAAAGCTTCCATATCTCTATCAATACAGACCTTTACCATTGCAACGCCATAGCCGCCCATTCGCGCTTGGCACCTCGTGCCTACCTCCTCAGCAATATTAGCTGTTGCGAAGGCCATGTGAGACAAAAAACAACCAAGCAGTACTATTAGTTTATAGTTTTGCATTTTACACGTCCTATTTGTTATCTAAAGTTAAGCCCAGTTACTGCCCTAATGGCCAACTTGGTAATTAATAAGCTACAGATGACATAAATTAGTTATTAATGATTTCATTGGCCGAAAAAACACTTTTAGCATCGGCTCAATAGTTAATCTCGAATGCTAGTTTTTGCTAGCGGTAATTAAAGTAAAGACTATTTTTTCTATGTATGCCAGTGCACACTACAGAACATTACGACCTTGTTTTCAAAGATATCTGTGATTTTGGTTATTATTCGAATTGACAGGATTGATGCTTTGGCTGTCTTAGCGCAGCATTAAGGAACTAAGGGGTTGAATAATGGGGTCAGATTAACGTGTGCCGAGAGCAAAAGATGGTGGTAGGTCCACCGCATTCGCTTTGCAGTAAGAGAATGCAAACTACTTCAAGCGGCATTGATTAAGAGTTATTGTCGCGATTTCAGATCCTCCACTTGTGGTTGCTGATGGTGGTTTTGTGAAGCTGGAAAATAATTAACGTCGATCCCATTTCTTTACTTTTTCTTTTACACTCATCACGCCAAGCAATAGCTCGCCACAAGACTATCGGCAGATTAGTATGGCGTCCATTGTATTGGATGCTTGCCTATGCCTTATTTTTACCTGTTTTGCAGCGCATTTATAGCCGCTACACTGCTGCCGCTTTCTTCTGAGGTGCTGTTGTGCAGTTTGCTTTATCAATACTATTCGCCTTCATTGCTTTGGCTGGCAGCCACAACGGGCAACACTCTTGGCTCTTGCCTCAACTGGCATTTAGGTAGATGGTCTTTGCACTTGCAAGAAAAAAAATGGTTTCCCATTAGCGCCGGGCAACTCCGCCGGGCGCAACTGCGATTTCAAAAGTATGGGCTAGCATCCCTGTTATTTGCCTGGGTACCGATTATTGGCGACCCGCTCACCTTATTGGCAGGAGTGATGAGGGTGCCGTTTTGGACGTTTTTAGTATTGGTAGCGATAGGGAAAGGCTTGCGTTATGGATTGGTAATTTGGGTAACCTTCAGGCTGACATAAGCGTTTAATGCACGATAAGTTCTAGATTTTTGAGCTCTTATCACAGCAATTATAATTTTACAGTGGGCACATTATGAACGACTTTTCACAAGAATACGGCTGGTTTTTTTTGGCGGGAATACTTCTTGTCTCTTATATTTTTGGCTTGGTATGGCAGGCGATAATGCAAAATGTTTGGGGCGGAAAAATTATTAAAGAACTCTCTAATGGGCGAATGTTTTATTTTAAAACCAAAAAAGGCGAGTATCGGCTTGAGGCTACACATAAAAAATTTAGCTTTAAATGGCGGATTCAACTGCGAAGTGCATAACCATTTAAGCAGCTAAAGCCGCCATTTCTTCTTGCATTAAAACAGCTGGCGTTTTGAATTCCAACGTTTT
>JAYWHF010000664.1:0-2231 GCA_043777855.1 Gammaproteobacteria bacterium
AAAACGTTGGAATTCAAAACGCCAGCTGTTTTAATGCAAGAAGAAATGGCGGCTTTAGCTGCTTAAATGGTTATGCACTTCGCAGTTGAATCCGCCCAATATATTTAAACACTATGGTGAACAGAAATATCTTTGATCTATAAATTTCGGAGCCTCACAGACAGGATACAGGAAAAGGGTGACAGATTTATTTTCTTTCGGAAAAGGGGACAGATTTATTTTCTTTCTGTCCATGAGGGGCCATCGCGACAAAGGTTCATGCGGGTCAAACAAACACGAGGCATAATTGCAGCTTAGACGCTAAATTAAGAATAGAAAGTCTGTGCGGGGGAATTTTCGGGTAGGTGCAGGGCACCGTGAAAATAAATCTGTCCCCCCCCCCTTTTTTTTATGTCCCCCTTTTACTAGTTATTGATTTTTTCGGAATCCAAATACAATGTATCGGGGCATATATCTTGCTCATGCGGCCATACAGTTGTCCCGTGTAAAACTTTTACTTGATTGAAGTAATTTTTATCTTTGAATTCTTGAAATACACCAAAGCTTAATAGTGCAGAACAGTCGTAAAGACCTTGCTCTCCATTTGTAAAAAATAATTTTAGTTTGTAGCCTTCAACAGGAAAAGCTTCTACTACTCTAGGGTTCATAGTTCACCTTAACGGATCAATTTTAAAAGGCAACTGGCCAGACACAGCAAGAGTCCAGTCAGCAATTAGTTCATGGAACATTGATATTGCCGGCATAATTTATTTCCCAAAAATACAACTTAGATGTTAGAAGGTAAAATCAATGGAGTCTGCCCAGCTACTTCGGCAGTGCATTCACCGCTTGCTTTAAGCCTTCCTCAGCAACGGGCCGCGCAAAGTAATAGCCTTGGAAGGCGTCGCAACCCATGTCGGCCAAGGTTTGGCGTTGTTCGGCGGTTTCTACGCCTTCTGCGATGACTTTCAGGCTTAGGCTGTGGCCGAGGGCGATAATGGTGCGGGCGATTACCGCATCATTGGTGTCTGTAAGTAAGTCGCGAACAAAGGATTGGTCAATTTTAAGTTGGTCGAGGGGCAAGCGTTTGAGGTAAGACAGCGACGAATAGCCGGTGCCAAAGTCATCCAGCGAAAAGGTCACGCCGAGGGCTTTGATTTCAAACATTTTTACAATAACCGCATCCACATCTTTAACCAGCATGCTTTCAGTGAGCTCTAGCTTGAGCAGGCGGGGGTTGGCGCCAGTTTTTGACAGGGCTTTGTCCAGACTGGCCACAAAGTCGGCTTGGGCAAACTGCGAGACGCTTACGTTAACGGCCATGGTCCAGTGCTTCATGGCGGGTATTTTTGCCCACTTCACCAATTGCGCGCAGGCGGTTTCGAGCACCCATTGGCCTAAGGGCAAGATGATTCCTGTCTCTTCGGCGAGCGGGATAAACGCGGCGGGTGAGATCATGCCGTGTTTGGAATGGCACCAGCGTACCAAGGCTTCCACGCCGGTGGGGCGGCTCTTACCGTCTACCTGCAGTTGATAGTGAAGAATGAATTCACCCGCTTCGAGCGCTTTACGCATACTTTTTTCGAGATCGGCACGTATGGCGGCGGCGGCGCGCATGGCTGGGTCGAAGAAGCGTGCGCTATTGCGCCCGGCGGCTTTGGCTTGGTACATGGCCAAATCGGCTTTCTTGAGCAGCTCTTCCATGGTTTGATCCTGATGCAGAAACACCACAATGCCAACGCTGGGCGTAATGGTGTAGGTGTGTTCCCGCAGAGTGAAGGGCTTGCCCAGCGACGCTAATACTTTTTGCGCGATCGCCTCGGCTTGGTTGCCCGCCTCATTTTGGTAGGGGCTGAGCGCTTCCACCAACAGGACGAATTCATCGCCACCCATGCGCGCTACGCTATCGCCTTCGCGCACACAATCGTGTAGCCGCAACGCAACTTGTTGCAACAGTAAATCGCCCAAATCGTGGCCCAAGCTGTCATTGAGCTGTTTGAAATAGTCCAAATCAAGAAACATCAGAGCACCGTGTTGGTCGGTGCGGGTAGAGTTAATCAAGGCCTGCGCTAGGCGGTCGAAGAGTAAGCGCCGGTTGGGCAGGTTGGTCAGCGGGTCGTAAAACGCCAAGCGATTGATTTTTTCCTCATCTTGGCGCTGCTGGGTAATATCGCGCACTAAGCCGATAAACATGGGTTCGTCGGCACGCAGAATTTTTGATGCTGAAAGGCTCATGGGAAACAAACTCCCGT
>JAYWHF010000665.1:0-6167 GCA_043777855.1 Gammaproteobacteria bacterium
CCACTTTTCTGTTTAACCTATTTAATCTATACACTGAGAATCGGTGGGGTTAAACTCGTCAGCTGCTACCTAAAACACGCTGTTTTTGAACCGTGCCGAATTTAAATATTACGTCCTACAGAACGCTTGTGCATTTCCTGCCCGCTGTTGTCGGGTTGCTTGTCGTTAACGTCTTTAACGTAAACAGTGACGACTGGCGGCAGGTGGCTATCAGAACTGGAATAAAAAGACAGCTACTCGACGGCCTGTGGATGTTCACTAAAATAGTGCCTCTTTTTTATATATTGGCGAGCTTTAATGTCGTATACAAATCACGGCAACTCCTACAACAATCAAATCTAACGGCGCCAAAAACCGAGTATCGAATCGCAAATACAATTTTATTGGGATTCTTTATCCACTGGTTATGGGTGTTTGTATCCTATGCCTTTGGCAGAATGCTGAGTGTTTCGGCTAATGAGGCCATGGGTTTAGCTGGAAATTATTTGACTTTTTTACTCGTAAACGGCTTGTTCTTCTTCAACTTGATAAAGAGTCGTGAAAGCGCCGAGCTCATTGAGGTTCAGAGTAAAGTTTTTTCAGGCGATGAGTTGGATGAAAAGGTGAAGGCCATTGAATGTGGAATCCATGAACAAAAACTTTACCTGAGTCAAACGATTAACTTGGATCGATTTGCAGAAAAAACGGGGCTGCGACCACGGGATGTTACTGCCGTCATTAAAGCGCATTATCATTCAAATTTTCTTGAGTTTATAAATGGTTTTCGCATTGAAGAAGCAAAACGCTTATTGGTTTGCGATGAGTTCAAGGGTGAAAGTATCGAGATAATTATCAATCACTCTGGCTTTAACAGCTCATCGGCATTTCACCGCGCCTTTAAAAGTATTGTGCAAATGACACCCTCGGAATACCGCAAAAAAAATTCTTGAGTAAAAAAAGGGCGCTTACGCGCCCAAGGGTCAACAAACTAATAGGTCAACATGTCAAAAGTTAAAAAGTTAAAAAGTTAAAAAGTTCAAATCAGAACGCCAGCTACAAAGATTTTAGAAATTTAATCAACGCGTCTTTATCGCTTTGCGATCTTGCTAAGTAGGCCCTTCTTGAATTTGCGGCTTCACCGTCGTGCCAACGAATAGCCTCGTCAAGGGTCTTCGCGCGACCATCATGCAGGTAGGCTTCGCGGTTACCTCCACTCACCGCGGCGGTAAGACCAATGCCCCACAGCGGCGCCGTCCGCCATTCGTTGCCAGCTGCCTCACCCTCACCTAAGTTATCCGCCAACCCTGGACCCATGTCGTGCAATAACAGGTCGGTATAGGGGTGAAAGGTTTCACTGCGCACTTCTGCCAAGGGCGAAAAGCGTGTGGTTTTGAGGGTTTCTTTGTGGCAGCCAACGCAATTTGTTTCAGCAAAGACTAGTTCACCGCGCAAGGCTTGCGGGTCTTCCATATCGCGCCGCGCCGGCACTCCTAGCGTGTTCATGTAGCGGACAATATGATCAAGGTCAGTGTTGTTGAGCTCAGCACCGGTTTGACAATCCGGTTGAGTTGCACCGCAATCCAAGCGTGGCAATACCGATGTGGTAACGCCCATCTCCACGTTGAGCGCAGACGCAACTTGATGCTGGGTTGATGATGTACCGGCTTTCCAACCAAACCGACCCAGCCGTGTTTGACCCGTGACGGGGTCTTTAACCTTCTGCGGACGCCCACTAATACCCGCGCCGTTATTCGCGGCGGCGATGGCTAGGATATCCGCCTCCTCGACGGCTCCTAACAACCCAAACCCAACAAAAGCCGGGCTATTACGCACGGAGAAGAAGGCCGGTGCTGGCCCATTAAGAAAGGCGTAGCGTGGCGTGGTCAAGCTATTAACCGTGCCATCCGCATAATTAGGCGCGGCGGCAAAACCCGTTAACTGCGTTTGCGCCTCGCCGACATTAGAACCGTCTAAGGTGCTAAACGGCTGCAGAGATCCGCCAAACTGGGCGTGGGGCGAACCGGCGCTGTTACTGCCGATTTTTATCGCTTGGTTATCGATGGTCACGCCCACACCACGCGGGATAGAGCGCCCGTTATTGAAGTGACAGCCCACGCAGCTCGCCGCGTAAAACCTGGGCCCTACTTTGCCTTGCATCTCGGCAAAAGGCTCGTTGGTTTGCACATCGCCCGAGGTAGTTTGAGGTAGTTCGCTATGCGCGCCGGTTTGCATATTGGTATGCACCAAACGACGGCCCAACATAAACAACTGCGCGTTACCACCACCGGCCGGGTTGTAGCCACCACCGGTGTTACTCGCGAGCTGTTTGAACGCGTGCCACGGCTCACCCGAGTAGTTGTAAGGTAGAGTCGTGCGCCCACCTAGCCATGCCTTTGTTGCCAAGGGGAAGGAATCTTGAACAGTAGGACAATTAGGTTCAGTGTTACTCGGCAAGCAGGTGAGAACCTGACCGGTGGTAAGGTTGGTGTCCCGTGTTGGCTTTCCAACCCAAGGTACTAGGCCATTGTTCGGCTGACCATTCGTTGCCAGCCCTTTGCCGCCACCGACCAAGTACAGCAGCACAGTGCCGTAATAGTTATTGCGGCTACCGGCTGGGCTGACGCTATCGTCACGGAGAAATTGCGAAATCTCCATTTCAATGCGATCGCCAAGACGCAACGGACGGCTGGGAATATTGTCCGTCGTTTTCCAGTAGTCGCGTAATACGGGATTATTCGGGGACAGTGATAACTTGTAATGGTTGACTTCGCCAGGCACTTGCGTCACGTAGGCATTGTTGTAGTACTCAGCAACCGTTCCTGTTCCCAGAAAGAAGAACCGCGTGTCGTGGGTACGTAAGGGAACCAGCGTGAACAATTCAATATCGACGTAAGTGCCGCCTTTAGCGATGTAATCTCTAATGATCACTGTCGCCGTGCGGCCGATCCAATAGTGCGCAAGGTAATGGTCGTAACCACTACCGGCCTCCATATTTCTTAAAAAGCCCGTTTCACTCGTGAACGCAGGAACCGGTTCTTTTCTTACTTCGCGGGCATGACGGTCGCGACCGCGATCTGAAAAGGTTGTTTCCACATGATCGCCGCGGTCAATAACAGTTTCCGGCTCGAGCGCCGTAGCACCGTTGTACAGCGGAATGATATCGCCCAGCGCGACGGGCGTGCTTGATGCGGCGGCGAAGGAAGATCCTGCCACGCTCGCTGCCGGTGTGCTTGATCCTGTAACACTGCTTCTGGGCAAGCTACTTCTAGGCAGGCTACTTCTGGGTACGCTGCTAGCCGGTGCGCTGGAGGCGGTAGGGGTCGTATTGGTGCCAAATACTTTAAGCTCGAAAATGGAATAACCCCATTGATTACCGGCACTGCGAAGTGTTGCATTCACTCGCACATAGCGATAATTGCCGCTTGCCGTCACGCTTATGGTGTCAGTTCGTACGCCAAAAATACCGCCAGTGCGATCTGCCGCGAGAGGAGCCCATGAATTATTGTCGCGCGAGCCTAGCACTTGATAATTAGCCGCATTGGCGGCTTCCCAATCGATCACCACGCTGCTGATGGATTTTTCCGACCCTAAGTCAACACTGATCGAACGTGTACCAACACCGTGAGCGGATTCCCAGCGAGAACCCGTGAGACCATCAACCGCGTTGGCAGCAGGCTGCAAGTCTGTGCTGGCGCCCGTTGCGCTGCGACCCAGTGCTAAATTGCTGACGGCCGCCACACTTGCGGCGCTGCTGCTAGCAACCGGCGCCCCGCCGTAAACTTTCAGTGAAAAAATGGAATAGCCCCACTGATTGCCGGCGGGACGCGCCGTTGCGAAAATTCGCACGTAACGGTAGTTACCGGCCACATTTACGATATCGGTGCGTATGCCAAAGATGCCACCGCTGCGCGCCGGTGCTAGTTCGTTCCAAGAGGTATTATTATTTGAGCCTTGAACTTGATAATTCGCCGCATTTGCATCCTCCCAATCAATCACCACGCGTGTCAGACCGTACTGTTGCCCTAAGTCCACACTGATCCAGGACGGGTCGGTTTTTATCGCCGACTCCCAACGCGTACCGCCATTGTTGTCCACAGCGTTCGCCGCCGATTGGATCGCCGTACTTGCTGCGGTTACCTTATTCAACGCAAGATCAGTTTGTGCATACAACCGATGACTTGCCAGCGACAAGACAATGCAGAGCAAATAAAAACAACGCCTAGCGTAAAATCTCAACATGATTTTTCTCCAGATTACCTTCAGCATGACCGACATTATTCTTAGTGAAAAACTCTTAGAATTAAAAGTGACTCAGCACCGTCAACCCGACGGCTAATCATCGCTATTTCATGGGGTCAAGCTTCGGTGTTATTTTGTTATAGGTTTTAAACTAATCGCCAACTTGTGCAATGCACCGTGGGAATGGCGATCGATCATTATTATGTAGTTGATAAAATTTCATAGTCGGGATGCAGGGTTCGCGGCACCTCAACTACTGATGAGTTTTGCACAATGCACCCAAGAAACAATCCCAATCAGCACAAATGACAAAGATGGGATGCGGGGCAAAATAGCGAGGAATTACCTAATAAACGCATTTCCTACGTACGCTTAGCATCTCCTGACAATAACGGCTTACAAAAGTGGGAGTCGCCTCAATAGCGAGAACAAGCGCACAGTGTAAGAGTGACATGGCACCACTAAAAAGGCATGAACCGCTAAGAAAGCCTGCGCTCACCGCATTACGCTTTTTTTGTAACCCTTGAGAATGTTCAATGTGACGCCATCGCGTTAAAGCACGGTGGGAGCCTCGCCATAAAAAAGGGCTACATAAAGTAGCCCTTTTTCCTAAGTTGTTACCTCAACGATATTTAGAGTGACCTCAGAGTGACTTCAAGAATTTTATAAGCGCCTCCTTGTCCGCCTGACTGCGACCGACAAAAGCCCTTCTTGCATTGGCGGCTTCGCCGTCGTGCCACAAAATTGCCTCACTCAGCGTCTTCGCACGGCCGTCGTGAAGATAGGCCTCGCGATAACCACTCACATCGGCGGTCAAACCAATTCCCCACAAAGGCGCGGTACGCCACTCGGCTCCGCTCGCTTGGCCTTCACCTAGGTTATCGGCGAGGCCCGGGCCCATGTCGTGCAACAATAAATCGGTAAACGGGTGAATCACTTGATTGCGCAATTCGGCCAAGGGGTGGAACTGGCTGGTTTTCAGCTGCGCTTTATGGCATCCACCACAGCCTGTTTCAGCAAACACCGTTTCACCGCGCAGCGCCTGCGCATTCTGCATATCCCGCCGCGCCGGCACACCCAAGGTGGCGATGTAGCGCACCATGTGGTCCAGATCGGTGTTATTCACTTCGGCTGTACCCGGCTGACAGTCTGTTTGGCCATCAGTGCCACAATCCAGCGTGCTAGCGAGCGAAGTTGTTACACCCATATCGGTATTTAATGCGGACGCTATTTGATGTTTTAGTGAAACTGTACCGGCCTTCCATCCAAAACGCCCCATGCGCGTCAAACCCGTAACCGGCTCAACAACTTTTTGCACTTTGCCGTTAATACCGGGGCCATTGTTGGCGGCGGCGATAGCGGCAATATCATCTTCTGATACCGCCTCTAACAAACCCAAGCCTACGAACGGCGGTGTGTTGCGCACCGAGAAATACTGTGGCGCAGCACCCGTTCCGCTGACGAAGGCATACCTTGGTTTTTTCAAATTATTGGGCGTGCCATCGGCATAGTTGGGCGCCGTAACCCAAGCATCCAGTTGCGTTGCAAACTCCCCAATACCGCTACCACCCAGAGTGCTCTTGGGTTGCAGTGAATTGCCAAAACGTAAATGCGGTGCGCCAGCCGTATCTCTGCCTATTTTTACCACCTGATTGGTAATCGTGGTATCGAGACCTTTAGGAATTGAACGACCATTATTGAAGTGACAGCCAACACAACTGTTAGCGTAAAATCTCGGCCCCGCCTTTCCTCTCTGCGCCGTAAATATTTCATTTTCGGCGGTTTTTTCGGTGTGCTCGCCGGTTTGGAAATTGGTGTGAACCAAGCGCCGACCCAGCATAAAGAGCTGCGCATTACCACCGTGATTACCACTCTTAAACGCATTGCCACCGCCGATATTTCCCGCCAATTGCTTGAAGTGATCAAGCGGCTCGTTGGAGTATTGGTAG
>JAYWHF010000666.1:0-2224 GCA_043777855.1 Gammaproteobacteria bacterium
AAAACCGTATGAGGCATGGATGCCGATTCGAGCCTACACGGAAGTATTTACGGCGCGTTTTAAAGTGAAGAGTATTCTTTACAAATGACCAGTTAGTAAAGTAGGCAGATATTGCCTGAACAGAGTGGGCCACTTTAGGGCCCACTTTAAATTCACGGTGCCCTGCACCTACCCAAAAATTCCCCCGCACAGACTTTCTATTCTTAATTTAGCGTCTAAGCTGCAATTATGCCTCGTGTTTGTTTGACCCGCATGAACCTTTGTCGCGACGGCACAAGGCCACTCATGGAACACACTCGTGTTTTAACACCGTCAACAGGACCAGAAGATGCCTCATAACACGCTGACTCGCCGCCGCTTTCTCCACCAATCCATTAAAACCACCGGGCTAGGCGTAGCCGCCATCAATGCGCCCTATGTGTTCGCAAAAACGCCAACCACACTGCGCGTAATGGGCACGCACGTAACACTGCAGGAAGAAATTCGTCAGCAAGCCATGAAGGATTTAGGGATAAACCTTATTTTTGAAGCCAGAGGCGAAGCAGAACTCGTACAGAAAGCAACTACGCACCCCAATCAATTTGATCTTTACGAGCAATGGACCGACAGCATTAAAACACTGTGGCAAGCCGATGCCATTCAACCCATTGAAACCAAACGCCTGCGCTATTGGAACGAGATTAACGATCTGGTAAAAAAGGGGCGTGTGGTTCCTGAAGCGCCCATAGGTTTAGGCGATGCCCCCTTCAAAATCCTCAATGTTCAGGCCGACGGCAGCTTAGGTAAGACCTTTACCGGCAACATCAGCTTCTTGCCTTATGTACACAATGTGGATTCCTTTGGTTACAACACCAACGTCATAAAAAAAGGCACCCCCTATGAAACTGAAAGTTGGGGCTGGCTGTTAGACCCAAAATACCAAGGCAAAGTTGGCATCATTAACTCACCCACCATCGGTATTTTTGACCTTGCGCTAGCCGCTCAAGCCCGAGGGCTCATGACCTTTGTGGATATGAGCAATATGACCATTACGGAAATCGATACCTTATTTGGCATTTTGACGGGCCTTAAAAAACAAAAGCACTTTGCCGGTTTTTGGAACTCAGTACCCCAATCGGTGGACTTTATGACCAGCGGCCGGGTGGTGATTGAAAGCATGTTTTCCCCCGGAGTATCCGCCGCAAACGGCAAGGGCACGCCCGTTACCTATGCCGCCCCCAAAGAAGGTTACCGCGCTTGGCACGGCGTTATGTGCCTGTCGCGCGAATGCAAAGGTGAGGTGCGCGACGCCGCCTATGAATACATGAACTGGTGGCTCAGCGGCTGGGCCGGTGCCTTTATCGCTCGGCAAGGCTATTACATTTCCAACCCCGAACGCTCAAAGCCGCTGTTAAGCGCAAACGAATGGGGCTATTGGTACGATGGCAAACCCACTAACGTTGCGCTCAAAGGTACCGACGGAAAAATTTCAGTCGCGGCAGGGGACGTTCGCACCGGCGGCTCCTACATTAATCGCTTCAGCCACGTTGCGGTGTGGAATACGGTAATGGACAACTATGAGTATTCATTACAACGCTGGTATGAGTTTTTAGTGGCGTGAACAACAACCGCACCAAAACCAACAAAAACAGCTTTTTTGCACTGAATATCAGGCAGCGTATTCTGCTGAGCTTTTTCGTTTTATTGATGATTAGCTTTTCCATCAGCGCATTGAATATTTTGGGCCTACAGGATTTCTACAAGCGATTTTCATCCTTTAAAACGGTCAGTGAAGACACCTTCCTAATGCTCAAGATTGACCACAGCATTTCCGAGTTACAACGCGCTATTTTGGTCTTCAGTCACACCGAAAAAATCAGCTCAGTCGCCACTATCAATGAGCTGCACGGGTTACTGCTTGCTGACATAAAGCAGTTGGTTAACGAAAATTCCTTTACCGATATTGCCAGCAAAGAGCTGCTCAAACAAATGCAATCGGGCGTTGAAAATTTTCATGAAAAAATTGACAGCCTGCAAACGCAAAAAAGCTATCGCGAAGAGCTAGTGAATACAAAACGCACTAGGTTATATGAGAGCATTAATAGCAACATGCTGGGGTTGTTTGCGCTGACGGAAAAGTTTGCTAACCAGACGCAAGCTTCACAACTCATCAATACCCAACGCCATATTGCAAACGCCGAGGTTCTCGGTGGCCGGTATTTCAATGAACCTAAAAACAGCAGTT
>JAYWHF010000667.1:0-6121 GCA_043777855.1 Gammaproteobacteria bacterium
GCTAGAGCGAGAAATGCGATAGAGAGAAATCCTTGGCTTTCAGGTCTCTCGGTCTATGACGAAGTACGAAGAAAAAACCTCAGTAACTCCTTAAGAAAAACTGAGTGAGCGCCTATTGATCAAAATAGAAAGCAAGCGACGAGTCCCCAAGATGAGAAAATAAAAAGCCTAAGCGAGTTTTGTCGGGTGCGGGTAAAGCGCAGCAAATCGCGCAATTTACTAAGCTATAAAAAACAGTACAGGACAAGTGCAATACTTTGTTTTTGAAATCGTTATAGAGCGGAAACCCCTGCGTTTACTGGGATCGGCTGCTTAAGTAAGCACCATTCGAGACTGACCCACTTTTTCTTCTACCGTAAATCCAAAACATTAGCTCGATCTTTACTAGGCATCACTTTTTAACGCCGCGCAAGAATAGCCACAAACCACTCAATGCCAACAAGGCTAAACATAAACCGACCGCGTCAACTACATAGGCGCCATAGGTTCCAAAAAATCTACCGGAGTGCAGGTCTACAATAATCTTCTCGAGGGATATTTCTGGCACCAAAAGCGATTCAACTTGCTTATGCTGTTCAGCGGAGATCTCTTGCTGAATAGACCATGCAACCTGCAACGCGCAGGGCTGCCATTCCAATCCGTCATTGGTTGCCAGCACTAGGTTGCCATCAGTAATGGCAATTCCCGAACAGCCACTGCCTATTTTGCTGATGTTTTTAAGCGGCAGACTGGCATCACTTAACTTATCAACTAGTTCGCCAGATGAGCTCAACAATACAATGTCGCGGTGGCTGGCAATAGCGACAAAATTTTCTGTTTCGGCAATACCTAAAGTTTCTTCGAGCGATGTGGTGATTTTTTTTCCATTTAATATATTTCCAATCAACCAATGGTGCTCACTGACAAAGGCTTTGTTGGGGGGGTCAACATAGAGATTGTACCAACTGGCGAGTTCAGCACTTTGAATGTGGCGCTGCGCAAGATTAAGACCATCGCTGTGGTTAAGCAGCCAGCCGCTCACTACAATCCATAGCAAAAACGCTGCCGCGGCTGCGCCAATTCTTCTGTGCCAACGATATAGCAAGCGCGGCAATTTGCTGAGCCTTTTACTCGGCTTTCCTCGTATGTGATCTTTCATAGCAGCACTTTCTTATTTAACATCAAAGAGACCTAGGCTATACCTACCATCGCATTAGCCGATATAGCAGCGCCTTCATGGCGAACAAATGGTACAAGTGTGGGCTGTCATTCTGCCAGACTTTATCAGCCGCCTGAGCACAATATCAACGGCCAGAGCTCAATAGCCGAAAGATTCTTTTGACGCCGACGTGCCCACACACGCAAAAAGCCGCCGTTGTGAGACTGATGTATTAATGGGTAGAGGATTTTTTCGGAATCTGTATTAGAATTTGCGCTAAACTACAGCTCACATGCTCAAACCGGGGTCAAAGAATGATAGCGCGCCTTTTATCGATACTGCTCTTAACACTGCTATCTATCGAGCAAGCGCACGCTGAGCTGGTAGTTACGACTCGTAATATATTCGATAGCCGCTACCTTAATTATTACACCGATCTCGTTACACTAGCACTTGAAAAAACTCGGCCTGAATATGGCGACTATCGTATGAAAGAAATCTCTACCATAGAAACCAAACGCACCTTGGCGATGGTTGTGCAAAACACTCACCCCAACCTCATTATTGAGCTTGCTTATGATGAACAATTGACCGCAGATCACAACTTGATGTTTATCGATATTCCTGTCGACGGTGGCACCATCGGTTATCGTGCTTGTTACGTAAATCCAGCGATTAAAGAAGAGTTAAAAAAAGTTAACACATTTGAAGGGCTGCGCAAATATACCTTTGGTCAAGGCGTAGGATGGGCAGACACTGCGATACTCCGCCATAACGGATTGAAAGTGATAGAAATTGCAAACTTCGAAAGCATTTTCAAAATGACAATTGCAGGCCGTCTCGATTTTTTTTGTCGCGGTGCAAGCCAAATTAAGGATGAGGTAGAACAATTCAAGCTACTCAATAACATCGCTATTGATGATACGTTCATTCTCTCCTACTCTTTACCACGCTTTTTTTACCTCAATAGCAAAAACACTTTGGCTAAAAAACGTATCGCGGCCGGCATGAAAATTGCCTTTGCTGATGGATCTTTGAAGCGTCTTTGGCTTAAGTACAACAAAGAGGGTATTGATTTCATCAAGATGAAAGGGCGCAGAGTCTACAAGCTGGAAAACCCGTTTATAAAAAATCTCAACCCTGATTATTCCCATTACTTTTTTGATCCTTTAGCAATATAGTCACAAAAAATCGTTAAGCCCGCCAACGTTGGCGAGCGCCGCGAGATTTCCAGGCAAGGCAACTATTCGAATTTTCTTTTTGTGCTGCTGAGCAACGCGCAGCCAGCCCAGCAACAACGCGATACCCACACTGCTGCTATAACTCAGCCCACTTAAATTAACGGTAGACTCTGTGGCTGCAGGGCCTTGAAGCCATCGTTGACCTTGTAAATCTACATCCAGCACCGAATCAAAGTCCAACACACCGGAGAGTGTCAAGGTGTCTGCACTGACACTCACAGTTGCACGCGGAGCCATTATTTTTTCGCCTCTTTATTCGTAATATTGCCCTTAACTGACTCGGGTTTATTAACCTCCGTATTAACGGCATCTGATTTTACGGAGCTTGTGCCTTGCGGCTCAACTTTCCACGTCGCAATGACTTTATCCAGATCACCTTTATTCCGATCAGCAGATTCGGTAAATTGTCCGCGATAGGTAAGCCCGAGATTGATCCCCTCGATAATCAAATTATGCAACTTCCACTCGCCCGTTTTATCGCGGCGCATGCTGTACTGTATGACATAAGGTTTGCCGGAATCATTAAAAATATTTTGCATCACTGTCATGGTGCCTGAGGCTGCGTCGTCACCCTTGCGAGGTGGCAGAGTCTCTATTTTTTGGCCGTTAAAATTCAGCAGACCATTCGCATAAGTATCGACAAGCCCTTGCTTAAAGGTCGCGCTAAACCGCTGAATACGCTCATTAAACGCTGCACGTTCGGCGTCGGTCTTCAAGGCTTTGTAGCGCTGTGTACTGGCATAGCTGCCCATCACTCCGCGCGCAAAGTTATCAAAATCAATGACCTTATCCAGCACCAGCGTGACCCGGCTATTAAACTGTTTAGGGTCTTTTTCATAAGAACTTTTTGCATCTTTAACAATGGTGAGTACCTCTTCGGTCGTTTGCTGGACCACCTGATGAGGCGTCTTAGCTTGTTCGTCTGCACCAACTAGTGGAGCCAGAAGCGCTCCAAAAAAAATGCCTGATAACAAAAAATATTTTATGAGTTGCTTCATGTTCATTGTTCCTTTTTCCCGCCTAGACTCGTAAGCACCTTACCGATTAAATCTTCCAGCACCAGTGCAGATTGTGTATCCGTAATTTCATTGCCATTTTCAAGAAGTGTGGGATCCCCACCCACTGAAATCGAAATATATTTTTCCCCGAGAATACCCGCCGTTTGTATAGACGCAATACTGTCTAGCGTTAAATAATCAACATCTTTTTGAATTGCCATTTCAACTTTTGCTCGATTATCTTTAGGGTCGAGCTTGATTGAAGTAACTCGGCCAATGGTCACGCCGGCGACTGTAATTTTCGAACGCTCTGCCAAACCAGAGGCATTGCTAAAACGCGCATAGAGTTGGTACGTATTGCGATGACTGTCATTCATACTTATGCCGCTTACTTGAATAGCAAGAAATGCTAGCGCAAGAAAACCCGCCAAGATGAAAGCACCAACACTTATTTCAAGGGTACGAATTCGCATCATTAACCTACTCCGAACATAATTGCAGTCAGTAAAAAATCCATAGCCAAAATGGCGAGCGACGAATACACCACAGTGCGCGTGGTCGCGGCACTTATTCCTTCCGATGTGGGCAAAACATCGTAGCCTTGAAATACTGCTATCCAGGTAACTACAATACCAAACACAACGGATTTGATGAGCCCATTTAGCACATCGGCTTTAAACTCGACCGCGCTTTGCATGTTAGCCCAAAAAGATCCGGCGTCGACATTTAGCCAATGGACACCAACCACGAGAGCACCACAGATCGCCACCATGTTAAAAATCTGTGCGAGTAGGGGCATGGCAATCATGCCAGCCCAAAGGCGCGGACGAATAATACGCTTCAGCGGATCTACGCCAATCATTTCTAGCGATGCAAGTTGCTCAGTAACTTTCATCAAACCAATCTCTGCCGTTAGTGCTGAGCCAGCACGCCCCGCAAACAGCAGCGCAGCAACCACCGGGCCTAACTCGCGCAACAATGACAAGGATACCAGCTGGCCAAGTGCTTGATCGGCGCCAAAGCGAACCAGTACGGTATAACCCTGCAACGCCAACACCATTCCAATAAAAAGACCGGAGACTACAATAATAATTAACGAATAAACGCCGACAAAATACAATTGACGAATGAGCAACGCGGGCCCATTGCGCCAATCCGGCATGCTCGCCATCGCGCGCCACCACAAGATACTGGCGCGACCCAACACGCTAAGCGTATCCAACACACTAGCGCCAAGGCGCTGCAAAAAATTCCCCACTACACGAGCTCCTTGTTAGCATTTAACAGCGGCGCCAAATGAAGATCTTCTCGATAATTCAATGCCGGATAATGAAACGGTACAGGGCCATCCGCCAAGCCGCGAATGAACTGGCGTACACGTGGCTCTTCAGTATTCAGAACTTGATCCGGTGTTCCTTGGCCGATCACTTTTCCATCGGCGATCACGTAAATATAATCCGCTATGCTCGCGGTTTCGTGAACATCGTGCGAAACAATAATACTGGTCAACCCGAGCGTATCTCGCAGCAAACGAATTAACTGTACTAGCATCCCTTTAGCAATAGGATCCTGTCCGGTAAAAGGTTCGTCATACATAATTAATTGTGGGTCGAGCACTATAGCGCGCGCCAAGGCAACCCGCCGCGCCATACCACCCGATAACTCACTCGGCATTAAATCGCGCGCGCCACGCAGGCCTACTGCATGCAACTTCATCAATACCAAATCGCGAATCATGATTTCCGGTAGGCGCGTATGCACGCGCAGAGGGAAAGCGACATTTTCGTAAACACTGAGATCTGTAAACAAAGCGCCACTTTGAAACAGCATGCCAATTTTTCGCCGCACAGCAAAAAGCTCAGGGCGCTTGAGCGATGGAATATTTTTTCCATCGAGATGGATTGTGCCTTTATCGGGTATCAGCTGGCCGCCGATGAAACGCAATAGTGTCGTTTTTCCAGTACCGCTCGGGCCCATGACGGCGGTGATTTTACCGCGCTGAATATTGATATCAACACCGTTAAAAATCCAGCGCTCACCGCGCTGAAAACTCAAGTTGCGTATTTCTATAAGATTGCCCTCGCTGCTGGCGCCATGGCTATCGAGAAGACTATCGCGACGGGAATTTTGCTCTGTCATTGACGACTCAATTTGCAAGGAGTGTTGCCTGGTTGTTTCTCAGGACGAAGGCACTATAGGGTATTAAAACCAGTGTTACGACCATGAACAAACCCGTTAGTTTCATTCGACTTTATAGGCTTGATGTGGGCGCATCATTAAGAGCATCCATCGCTTGCTTACGATATTCTGTCGGGGTTATGCCAACGTTACGCTTAAAAAAACGGTGGAATGCAGAAGGGCTATTAAACCCTGATTTAAAAATAACTTCTAGAATCGTTTCATCCTTACACTCAGACGATGCCAACAATCGTTTGGCCTCCGCCACTCGATAACCATTAATAAACTCAAAAAAATTGGACTGATAATGCGCTTTTAGTACCGCCGACGTATCTCTAGGACGCAAACCAAGCTGTTCGGAAAATCGCTCTAAATTGATATTGCTATCCAAAAATAATTTTTTTTCATGTATTCCTTTTTCAATAATGGCGACTTTAAGGCTGAGTTTTGACTCTGATATTGGCTTAGCCTGTACCGTCAGCGCAGGGCTTAGAAGTTCTCGCGTATTTAGTAAACCGAACGCAAATAAACTATTTACTAAAATAACCATTAAATAATTATCGAAG
>JAYWHF010000668.1:0-6119 GCA_043777855.1 Gammaproteobacteria bacterium
AATCCCGCCAGACTGCAATAACTGTGAAGCCGCACGCATCATGCCGCGAAAAGACACGCCATGATGCTCAAAAAATTCAGCATCTTCGGCGGAAAGTAAAGCTTTAAGGTAAAGCGGTGGAATTTGACTATACTTCAGCGGAGTGCGACGTTGTTCACCGAACTCACCGATAAGTTTTGCGTCACTTGAATAAATCCTTAAAGGCGTCTGTAATTTAACTTGCCTCAGGCTTTCAACGGGCGGTAATTTTGGGCTCAAATAGAGGTAAAGTCCCGCGAGTGTCACCGCGGTAACGCTTATTCCGGACAGTAACAACCAAAAAATAACACGAAAGATGGATTTTTTATTAAACATTTTTTCTAAGGGAATTAATGAGTTAGCGAAGATATATCGATGGGCCGGCATTATACGAGCTTTTTTGCTATTTACATATTCATCTGGCTGTTGCACCTTTAAGTTAAAGTGCTATAACATAAACAACGTCTAAGTTACGGATATAGATAGAAAAATGGGTATTTTAAGTTTCCTAGATAAAAAAGCAAGACCAGTGATTGGGTTGGATATCAGCTCGACTTCGGTAAAATTATTGGAGTTAAGTCGCCACGGTGATCGTTATCGTGTGGAGACTTACGCGGTCAAGCCTCTGCCACCTAATGCGGTGGTGGAGAAAAATATCAATGACCAAGAGGCTGTTGCTGAGGTCATTCGATCCATGGTCAAGCAATCTAAAACCAGGCTCAAATATGCCGCGGTCGCCGTTGCTGGCTCAGCAGTCATTACAAAAATGATTGATTTGCCGGCGGGTTTGAGCGATGACGCGATGGAGACGCAGATTTCTCTTGAAGCGGATCAATACATACCCTTCCCTTTAGAAGAGGTAGCCATCGATTTTGAGGTTCAAGGCATTTCGCCGCGCAACCCAGAACAGGTTGAGGTGTTGTTAGCGGCATGTCGGCGTGAAAACGTGGAGATGCGGGCTGGAGTTCTGCAGCTGTCCGATTTGATTCCTGAAAAGGTTGACATTGAAGCCTACAGCATGGAGCGCGCTTTTGAACTCATCTCGGAACAGCTAGAAGATCAAGACGGGCAGGTTGTGGCAATTATCGATATTGGTGCGACCATGACGACGTTGAGTGTTCTTGTAGACGGTAAAACAGTCTATACCCGCGAACAGTTATTTGGTGGCAAACAGTTAACCGAAGAAATTCAGCGCCGTTATGGTCTATCGCGCGAAGAAGCTGGTTTAGCAAAAAAACAGGGCGGTTTGCCCGACGATTACGAGTCGGAAGTGCTATCACCTTTCAAAGAAGCCGTTGTGCAGCAAGTGACTCGATCGCTGCAGTTTTTCTTTTCGGCCAGTCAGTACAACGATGTTGATTATATTATTCTTGCAGGTGGAGTCGCTTCCCTTGAAGGTTTGGTTGGTTTGATTGAAGAAAAGCTTGGTACGCAAACAGTTGTTGCGAATCCTTTTGCGCGTATGTCCGTCTCATCTAGAGTGAATGCGGTGTCGCTAGCAAATGATGCGCCGTCTCTGATGATCGTAACTGGGCTTGCGATGAGGAGTTTCGACTAATGGCAAAGATTAACTTATTGCCCTGGCGTGAAGCCTATCGCAAAGAGAAAAAAGAGCAGTTTTTAGTAGTCTTGTTCGGTGTTGTAGTGCTCTCTGCATTGTTGTCTTACCTCTGGGTTATGAGTGTAGAGTCTGCCATCGAAAACCAAGGTGCAAGAAATCATATGCTCGACACTGAAATTGCAGTGCTTGAGAAGCAGGTTCAAGAAATTGCTGAGTTGAAGAAAAAACGCGATGATTTATTAACCCGCATAAAAATCATTACCGATCTCGAAGGAACTAGGCCGCTAATCGTGCGCTACTTTGATGATTTTGCTCACGCTATTCCCGATGGGCTTTATATAACGCTTTTCGCTCGCCAAGGTGATCTTGTTAGTATCGAAGGGATCGCTGAATCCTATAATCGTGTTGCGAGTTTGATGCGTAATCTTGAGGACTCCGATTGGTTTGCGTCGGCAAACTTGACGTCTGTCACTGCTGCTCCAAAAGAGGGAGAGCAGGCGAATGCGTTTAAGATGACCGTCCATACTTCTGTTCCGGGAGAAGCAGGTCAAGCAGCTCAGGATGGCGACGCCGCAAAAAAAGCATCGATGGAATCTGAAAAAGATAAAAAAGCGGGGGGCGCATAACAATGGCATTTAATGACACTCTAGAACAGCTCAAGAATTTTGATGTCAATAATATTGATTTTGAAAAAGTCGGCGTGTGGCCCTTACCGGCAAAGATGTTTCTTATTGTAATTTTAGTGGTGGTCGTATTTTTTCTGACTTATTACTTAAAAATAAAAGATCTTAATCAAAGCTTGGCAAGTGAGCAGGCCAAAGAAATGACGTTGAGAGAAACGTTTAAAGCAAAGAGTTTTGAAGCGGCAAATCTAGAAGCCTATCGTGCGCAGATGGAAGAGATGAATACAACGTTTACTTCTCTCTTGTCGCGCTTGCCTTCGAAAACAGAAGTTCCTGGTTTGCTTGAAGATATTGGTGCTCGCGGTACAGAGAGCGGTTTGAATATAAATGGGGTAACCATCGAGCAAGAAAAAGTTGCCGAATATTATATTGAAGTGCCCATAAAAATAGATGTTGATGGTGGATATCATGATGTGGGTGGATTTGTGAGCGGTGTTGCTGGGATGCCCCGTATTGTAACCCTGCATGACTTCACGATCGCGAAGAAGAAAGATTCAAATGTTCTGAATATGCAAATTTCCGCCAAGACTTATCGTTACAAATCGCAGGAGCAGGAATGATGAAAAGAATCGCACTGCTAGCCGAAGTTTTAGCGGTTGTTTTGTTGATGTCCGGCTGTAGTTTGTCGTCGGACCAAAAAGATCTAACCGATTTTATGGATGAAACTAAGCGCCGCCCTCAGGGGCAAATAGAGCCTCTTCCGGCATTTAAACCTTATCAGCCATTTGCTTATGCGGCCATGACGTTGCGTAGCCCATTTGAGCGGCCGACTCCCGTGGATAGCATCTCAAAAGGTGGTAGAACTGTTGAGCCAGATATGAATCGTGAGCATGAGTATCTTGAGTCCTTCAACATTGCCAGCTTGAAAATGGTGGGGACCTTTGCGAAAACTGGTCGCCTCTGGTCTCTGATTGATGATGGTCAAAAGGTAACTGCCGTCACAGTTGGCAATTACATGGGTAAAAACTACGGCAAAATTATTTCTACCGAGAAAGCTCAGATTGAGGTAATGGAAATTGTCGCTGATGGTTCAAGTGGATGGGTCGAGCGCCCAAGAATTATTAAATTAGAAGAAAAGGAATAAGCGGTACTGCTTATTCTGTTCTCATTGGGGTTATGTATGCGAAATAAAATATTATCAATGCTTTGTCTTGTCCTGTTGTCTTCGTCGTCAGTGGCAAGCACTTTAAACGATATTAAGTTTGCCGAGTTACCAGGCGAGCGCTTCGAAGTGCGCATGTCGTTTAGTGACGCGCCACCAGAGCCTAAAGGATACACAATTGAGAAGCCTGCGCGGATAGTGCTCGACTTTCCCGATGTTGTGAGTTCGCTTAAAGAACGTCGTTTTCCTTTGTCTTTTGAGAATGGCCAAAGCGCCATGGTTCTAACAACTGACGGGCGTACACGTGTTATTGTAAATCTTGATCAGCTAACCTCGTATTCATCTCGCAGAGAAGGCAACGTTATAGTGGTTGAGGTTGGTGCAAATCAAGGTAGTGATAGTGTAAATAAAGTTGCCACGGCGAAAAGCATTGATATTCCCACTACTAGCAATACAGCAAAAACGCTCGGTGTTGTCTCTGCTGCTAATGCCCAGCCATCGATTACCAATATCGATTTTCGTCGCGGCCAAACGGGTGAAGGAAGGGTTGTAGTTACACTTTCTGACTCTCACGTCACTGCTGATTTAGTAAGCACTGGTACCGGCGTGAAGCTTTCATTTAAGAACGTTGCGCTGCCCGCGGATTTGCGGCGCCGTTTGGATGTGGTTGATTTTGCAACGCCAGTAAGTCTCGTTAATGCTGCACAAGACGGAGGCAATGCAGTTTTGAGCATTGCCGCAAATGGTGAGTTTGATTACATGGCTTATCAGACGGAGAACGAGTATGTCGTCAGTGTTAAACCGCTGACTGCGCAAGAAAAAATTGAAAAGAAAAAGGATTTCCAGTTCACCGGAGATAAGCTTTCTTTCAACTTTCAAGATATTGAAGTCAGGGCTGTTTTACAGATCATTGCCGACTTTACTAATTTAAATCTCGTTGCGAGCGACACAGTGACAGGTCGGATTACCTTGCGCTTAGAAAATGTGCCTTGGGACCAAGCCTTAGCGTTGGTATTGAAAACTAAGGGTTTGGATAAGCGTCAAGATGGCAACGTGCTTATGATTGCTCCTGCCGCTGAGATTGCCGAGCGGGAACGGCAAGAGCTTTCTACTAAGAAGCAACTTGAAGAATTGGCGCCATTGCGCACTGAATATTTGCGTGTTCGTTATGCAAACGCAAAGGAAATGTTCGAGTTGTTCAAAGGTGACTCTGGGGGTGGTGGCAGTGGTGAGGGTGGTAGTAAGTCTACGGGCAGCGTTTTGTCAGCTCGGGGTCAGGCCATCGTTGACGAAAGAACCAACTCCATCATAGTGACAGATACTGCTGAGCGTATTGAGGCGTTTAAAAGGTTAGTGGACCAAATTGATATCCCTGTCCGCCAGGTGATGATTGAAGCGCGCGTGGTAATCGCCAACACGGATTTTCGTCGTGAGTTGGGCATTCAATGGGGAGGTGTTGCCTATGGTCTTTCGAATGGTCGATTGGTTGAAGGGGCCGGTAGCGCTAAGGGGCTTACGAGTGACCCGGGTACTCCCTTTGACTTCCTTACCGGCACTGGTAAGACAGACTTGACGCAAGACAATATCGTCAATCTCAAAGTTGAAAATCCGGCAGGTAGTCTGGCATTTGGCATACTCACGGATAACACCTTTCTTGATATGGAGTTGTCTGCCTTGGAAAATGCGGGTTATGCAGAAGTCGTTGCGCAGCCCAAAGTTATTACGAGCGATAAGCAAAAAGCATTTATAAAGTCGGGTAAAGAAATTGCGTATCAAGAAGCATCTGCTAGCGGTGCGACAACAACCAGCTTCAGAGAAGCTGTGCTTAAGCTAGAAGTTACTCCACAAATTACACCTGACAATCACGTGATTATGGACTTATTGATAACCAAGGATTCTGTTGCTGAGGTAACTGTTACTGGTGTTCCGACTATCGATCTCACCCGTCTGGAGACAAAAGTTCTGGTCAATAATGGCGAGACGGTTGTTTTGGGAGGCGTATTTGGCTTGGATACACTTAAAAGCGACATAAAAGTTCCTCTTCTTGGCGATATTCCATATCTTGGCCGCTTGTTTAAGAAATCGATTGATAAACAAACCAAAACTGAGTTGCTGATATTCGTAACACCAAAAATTATCTCGGACAAGTTAGCGAATTAATGCAGAAGTACAACGTTTATTTGGTCGGCCCCATGGGGGCTGGCAAATCCACCATCGGCCGCGTTCTCGCGGCCGAACTTCATCTAGGTTTTCGCGATAGCGATCGTGTCATTGAAGATCGAACAGGCGCGGATATTCCCTGGATCTTTGACATGGAAGGCGAGGAGGGTTTTCGAGAGCGCGAGTCGGCCGTGTTAGCAGAGCTCGCGCGTGAACAAAAGGTTGTCATAGCTACCGGTGGTGGGATTATTTTACGCTCACAAAATCGACAAGTTATGCAGGCTTCGGGTTATGTCTGTTATTTGACAGCGTCTATTGAACAGTTAGTCGAGCGTACCGCGCGAGACAAAAAGCGCCCGTTGCTGCAGGTAGAAAATCCGCGGCAGAAAATTATTGAGTTATTGGCCTTGCGGGATCCTCTTTATCGAGAAGCCGCGGATTTTATAATAAATACAGATCGCCGGTCTCCGAAATTAGTAGCGCAAGAGATATCTTCACTCATCGCCTCCGTTTAATTTTCGTTTGTTTTTCGCGAGGCAAAAAAAACGTTTTATATGGTAAAGTAGCGCACATTATTTGCCGCTCAGAGTCATCC
>JAYWHF010000669.1:0-2209 GCA_043777855.1 Gammaproteobacteria bacterium
CTAGGCACCCCACGCGAACTCACCAACCAACAAGGCAACATCGTTTGGAAAGCGCGTTATAAAACTTACGGCAATGTCGCGTTAAAAGATATCGAAGAAATCGAAAATAATTTACGCTTTCAAGGCCAATATTTTGATGAAGAAACGGGGCTGCATTACAATCGCCACAGATACTATGACCCGAGTGTAGGGCAATTTACCACGCAAGACCCGATAGGGTTGTTGGGTGGTGTGAATGGCTATCAATATGCGCCGAATCCCACGGGGTGGGTTGATCCGTTGGGGTTGAGTTGTAAGGAGAATACGTGGAATGAATTTCAACAGCGTTCAAAAGGGCAGTTTGCAAACTCTGGTGAGGCAAGCAAAGCATATGGTCATCTTAAAAGCGGAAACTTCGCTGAAATGGCAAAGCTTATGGATTTTTCGACGAGTAAAGATAAAGCCGTTTTTTGGTCTGGAGCAATGAATGAATCTCAAGCGTATGCAAATTCCATTGGTGGACTAACTTTAGAAATGACACCTGGCGGTAAGGTATTTGATGGTTGGAGTTTTCCTGGGAAGCTTTTTCCAGCATGGTTTTCAGGAACTGATCCGAAAAATCCAATCGGGCAACGTGAGTTGTGGGTAGCCATATCCTCCGAATTTGGGCTTGGTGCCTCAGGCGAGGTAACTGCGGTTCAAGCTAACGGAAAGGATTTAAAAGGTACTATTTGGAGTGATGCAGAGCAGCCAATTTTAGAAAGAAAAGGATCGCCAGTGACAAAAATTAATGTGAGAAAAGTAGATGTTAAAAAATAAACCGCATACACAAAGTTATATCAATTTCATTGACGAAATTAATGCAACGTCTGGCAAGCTTAGATATGACCCAATCAATGAAGCATATTATTTAAGCATGAATGACGATGAAAAAATAAAGGCAATAGAGATTATACTGGAAAAGTTTTCTGGTGATGACGAAAGAATTCCAGCGTTGGCATTTAAAATAATTGGCAGTAAAGTTATAGAAAAATTAAAGGAGGCGTTAGCTGTTGAGATCAAGCCAGCACCTTGGCGCTTGGCGGCATTACAGGTGCTTTTTGAAGAAAGTAAAAACAATTCTTACCTAGAAGAAATTCATTCCACTTTTTTTGATGATGAGCTCCCTATAGACATTAGAAGACTAGCATTTTCGTATATAGAGGGAAATCCAAGAATTCCTGGTATGATGGATAAATTTATGGGCTTGTACTTAACTATCAAAGACATCCCGCTAAAATATAAATTAGAAAAATATTTAGCTTTGTAGTGTCGGTCGATCCCCTCACGGATAAAATTTTGTGAAAGCACAAATAAACGGTTCTGAATTTGCAGACACAGATCTTGAATACAATGTTTGCTCTCACCTAAAAAAAATATTAGAGGTGCTGGAAGAGCGCGGCGCAAATTGGGATAACGCATGCATAACATCATAAAAATCGGCTGTATCTTTTTAAACACGCGTGGGCGCTAAAGCCGCAAATTTTTTTGGCCGTTGGTTTTGCTAAACAGCCCGTAATTGTGGGTAAGCTTGCGTACCCCAACATGCTGACTCATTAAAATACGCTATCAACATTCTGCCTGCAGAGCGGGTCGAGACCCGCGCCGATATTTAAGCGATGATTTTTACTGAATGCTTTTAGTGTTTTATACGCCAATCGTAGCAGTCCCCCACCATTCTGTATAATATCCTGTAATCCCTGCTAGCTTAAATTACTGCAATAGTTTCTAATTCGAATTGATTTTACAAATCGCCATGAACTTCGAAGTTGAATCAGACTGATTTTTATGTGGTTGCTTTTTTAATTAAGTATTTAATGTGTATGCCTACTTGATGTTTTTGAGAGTCCGCTTTGTGCCCAAAGCGGCTGTTCGCAAACACACCAAGTTTCAATACCAAACCTCAAAAGCAGACGTTCAGCCTGCTCAGCTACCCCTTCGCAAGCCTCTCCACCCACTTTAATTGCTTAGGTAAACATACCGTCTGCAAATCGTAGTGCTCAATGGCATATTCCCGCGCGGCTTTGCTTAGGGGTGCACCACACGATAGATGATAATAATTATCAATAACATTTGTAAAATAATCCATTTGTTCTAATTTACTCGCAAATGAGAACCAATCTTATTTGTGCGTTGTCCATATTTTTGTGTTATTCAAACGGGAGAGTTGATATGCGTGAAGTTGCAGTGG
>JAYWHF010000670.1:0-6100 GCA_043777855.1 Gammaproteobacteria bacterium
TTCTTTGCAATGTCAGTCGCCTTAGAGGCCCAAGGCGAAATGGTACCCAAGCGCGGAACTACCAAGAACACATCACCCTGATCGGCTGGAAATGATTCATGAATTGGCGCCCGCGGGCCATAGCTCAACAGCCGCTGCAAAACCTGAGTTTGCGCCTCACTCAGCGGCGCTGCGCTATGAACAAAATGCACAAATTCCGCCGTTAGCCCCGTAACACCGGGCACAAACAGCTGTAAGTTAGCGAGGAGTTTTTGAGTACGAAAGAGGGAAAGAGCGGGTGCGCCACGCAAAATCAGCATTGAATCAAGCCTCAGCATCGAAGAAATTTTAAGGGCGCTATTGTACTTTATTTGAAATTTCGCCGGGCGTTCATTTTTAGGTAAACGGTTATGTCATAAAAATTTATTTCTTCACCGGCAGCAACGCATCTTGCCCACCCATGTAGGGCCTTAATACTTCTGGAATTGTCACACTGCCATCATCTAATTGATAATTTTCTAACACAGCCAATAAGGTGCGGCCTACCGCCAAACCTGAGCCATTCAGCGTATGTAACAATTCTGGTTTACCGGTTTCCGGGTTGCGGTAACGCGCCATCATACGGCGTGCCTGAAAATCGCGAAAACTGCTGCACGAAGAAATTTCGCGGTATTTATTTTGCGACGGCACCCAGACTTCTATGTCATAGGTTTTTGCCGATGAAAAACCGATATCGCCACCGCACAAAATAACGGTGCGATGCGGCAAACCTAATTTTTGCAAAATCACTTCTGCGTGCCCTACTAACTCTTCAAGTGCCTCATCGGATTCTTCAGGGCGAACAAATTGCACAAGTTCAACTTTTTCAAATTGATGCTGACGAATTAAGCCGCGCGTATCGCGCCCATAACTACCCGCTTCTGAGCGGAAACACGGCGAATAGCACACTAATTTTATCGGCAATTGTGCATCTTCAACTATCTCATCGCGGTAAATATTGGTAACAGGGACTTCGGCCGTAGGAATTAAATATAATCCGCGCTCATCCGTCAGTTTAAATAAATCTTCTTCAAATTTTGGTAACTGCCCGGTGCCGTTAAGTGATGCTGCATTCACAACAAAAGGCACATTGACTTCTTCATAGCCATGTAAATTGGTATGTGTATCTAACATAAATTGTGCTAGCGCGCGGTGTAATCGTGCAACACCGCCACGCAAAACAGCAAAACGCGAACTGGTAATTTTAGTACCTGTGTCAAAATCCAGACCATTAAAACTTGCGCCAAGATCAACGTGATCCACCACACGGAAATGAAAACTACGCGGCATTCCCCAACGACGAATTTCTACGTTATCTTCCTCACTCTTGCCTTCCGGCACTTCATCGGCAGGCATATTGGGCACACTGCTTAGGAGCACATCAAAAGCTTCTTGAACTTTTGTTAGCTCAACTTCAGCCGTCGCTAGGTCTTGCTTGATTTGTTCTACCGCTTGCATGAGCGGCGCAATATCTTCGCCCGCTTGCTTAGCTTTACCGATATTTTTTGATCGCGTATTGCGCTCATTTTGCAAGTTTTCGGTTTTTATCTGGATCGCTTTACGCTCTTCTTCCAATACTTTGATACGAGCCACGTCGAGTACATAACCGCGTTTATTGAGCGCTCTGGCAACAGATTCGGGATTGTTACGGATCAATTTAGCATCTAGCATGATATTTACACTTTACATTGAAGTTGAGGTTGATATTAAAAGATAGGTTACATTGTTAAAAACATTTTTGCGCTAACTGCATGCCAATATACGCAAACAGCAAACCAAGCACCACGGAACTAGCGGCGTAAAAAATTGCGTTTAACACATGGCCTGCTTGCCAGGCCTGCAATAATTCGAGCGAAAACGTTGAGAAAGTTGTAAATCCACCTAAAATTCCCGTGATAAAAAATAACCGCCACTCACTGGGAATTATTGCTTTTTCTTCAATGACAACATAAGCAACACCAATTAAAAACGAACCCACAATATTCACAACAAATGTGCCTATGGGAAAACGAACGTTGAGCATCGGCGTTAAATAACCAACAGCCGCAAACCGTGCCATTGAACCGAGAGCACCACCGATGGCAATCATTACCCATTGCATAGTTATTCCCAAAAAAATTACTTTTTATAGCGCTGCTTTTTACTTTGTTTATCCAACTCGCGAAAATGCGCAAGTTTTTCTTGTACTTTTATTTCCAGCCCGCGCTCTACCGGCTGATAATAATGCTTTGCTGCCAACTCTTCGGGTAAATAATTTTCACCGGCGGCATAGGCGCCCGGCTCATCGTGGGCGTAACGATATTCAGCGCCGTAGTCCATGGACTTCATTAACTTTGTCGGCGCATTGCGTAAATGTATGGGCACATCGTATGCCGGCTGCTCACGTACATCTGCCATCACTTGCTTGAACGCATTATACACAGCATTACTTTTTGGCGCCGCGGCGAGATACACCACGGCTTGCGCAATGGCGAGCTCACCTTCGGGGCTGCCGAGACGCTCTTGCACATCCCACGCACTCAAACACAACGGCAAAGCGCGCGGATCTGCGTTGCCGATATCTTCGCTGGCCATACGCACTACACGACGAGCTATGTACAGTAGGTCACAGCCACCATCGAGCATTCGCGCTAACCAATAAAGTGCGCCGTCTGGCGATGAACCGCGAACGGATTTATGCAGCGCAGAAATTTGTTCGTAAAAAATATCCCCGCCTTTATCAAAGCGGCGTACATCAGATGCCAAGACTTCGACTAATATCGCGTGATTTATAATTTTGTGACCATCGTTTTCATCAGCTAGATCTGCCGCGATCTCGAGCAAATTCAGTGCTTTGCGTGCATCGCCATCAGCCGCCTGCGAAAGCGTAGCTAGGCTATCGGCATCAATACGAATATCACTACCACCTAAACCGCGCTCTTTATCATCAAGTGCCTGCCGCAACACGCGCTGAAGTTGTTCGGGCGGCAACCCGCGTAACACATACACGCGGCAACGCGAAAGCAGCGCGTTGTTTAATTCAAAAGAAGGATTTTCAGTGGTCGCACCAATAAAAATAAACGTACCGTCTTCCACAAAAGGCAGAAATGCATCTTGCTGCAATTTATTAAAGCGATGCACTTCATCCACAAATAAAATCGTTTTTCGGCCGGAAACTCGCTCCTGTTGTGCAACAGCGACCGCCGCACGAATTTCTTTTACACCCGACAATACGGCCGATAGCGATTCAAAGCGTGCATGCGCTTGCTCTGCAAATAATTTCGCCAGCGAGGTTTTTCCTACACCCGGCGGCCCCCATAAAATCATGGAATGCAAATGACCGCGCACAATAGCTTCGCGCAGTGGTTTTCCTGCAGACAATAAGTGTTCCTGACCAATGTAATCATCCAAATTACGCGGGCGCATACGTGCGGCTAAAGGTTGATACTTTAGCTGCTGTTGCTGGGCTTCATGGCTAAATAAGTCACTCATTGGTTTTGAATAATATCCACACCGTCCGGCGGAATAAAGTTAAATAATGTTTGATCTACGGGTTGATTAGCTTTTTGATTGCTCAAGGCAATTTGAGTGATTTGCCCCAAACTATCTTTAATATCAAACTCAACAAGTAGACCGCTAACAAATACCAGTGTTAATTGTTGGAATAAACCCTCAGTCACTTTTGGTGTTAAGGTGAACCGTTGCGTTTTTTTAGGTTTTTCATTCTGCGCTATGGAAAAATGCGCGCGCAAACTGTCTACATCAGCCGTTAATAATAACGTTGGCGTTTTTTGTAAGTCATCACTAAAGGGGCGCACGTTAACGGTTTGTAAATCCGGGTCATAAAGCCAAATGGTTTTACGATTTGAAATCAGTAACTGCGGCGCCGGTGATTTGGTATCCCAGTAAAACTTTCCCGGGCGCTCCATCACAAAGGTACCTTTGCTTTCATCCAGTTTTTTGCCTTTTTGATCAAACAAGGTTTGCACAAAATCACCTTGCAGGCTGGTCATAGCATCGAGCTGTTTACGCAACTGAGCGGGTGCCTGATCATCGGCAACGGCAATACAGGAAGAAAAAATAATCATCGATAATAAAAAGTTGCGCAAAATAAATTTCATATGATTCCTAAAAATGGATACTGCTTGTGTAAGGGTTAAAAAATGAACGCCATCACGTCCCCGAAAGAAGATTCTCGTCCATTCACACCTGGACGCACCACTACCTATCTACAAGATTAGCCATCTCTCGCGCATTTAGATGCGATGATTCTTGCAATCCATCGACAACACCGCGGCGATTCTGTTCAGGCTGATTTTGACTGAGTTTCCATTTGCCTATCAATGTCGAAACAGGAATTTCAATTCCTACAATCGCACCGGATAATTTTTCAATGTAATCTGCTGGCGCATCTGCAACAGCCCAAGGCTTTTCGAATTGCGCCTCGTGAGTATTCGTTAATTCATCCAATAACTCACGCAACCAAATTCCATCTTCATTAATTTGCATCAACCCACTCGCGTGAACAACGGCATAATTCCAAGTAGGTACCGCTTTGCCATTTTCTTGTTTCGACGGATACCATGACGGGGAAATGTAAGCGTTAACTCCCTGAAAAATAATTAAAACAGATTGCTCGGGCTTATAGTCTTGCCATATTGGATTGGCACGCGCGAGGTGCCCAACCAAAATACCGTATTCAGAGCCATCCTCACGCAACAAAAAAGGTAAATGATTGGCCACTAGCCCAGCATCGGTATTAGTCACTAGCGTAGCGAATGGATTTTGACGAATCAGTGAGTGCATTTCATCAAAATCCTGCTGCTCAAATGCTTTCGGGATATACATAATTAATTCCTTCCACCCGGCGCTAATACTTCACGGTTACCATTGTGCCCCGCCGATGAAACTACGCCAGCCGCTTCCATGGTTTCGATCATGCGTGCGGCGCGATTGTAGCCAATACGTAATTTGCGTTGCACAGACGATATGGACGCTTTGCGCGTTTCCAATACAAAAGCGACGGCTTCATCGTAAAGTGCATCACTTTCACCGTCGTCGCCTTCTTCGCCTTCGGTTGCCATACCGGGCACAGGAATATTGTTGTTACTGTCGTCAGTGATGCCATCGATATAATTTGGCGCGCCGCGTTTTTTCCAATCGGCTACTACACGGTGAACTTCGTGGTCATCCACAAACGCACCGTGAACACGAATGGGCAAGCTGGTGCCGGGCGGTAAATACAGCATATCGCCGTGACCCAGTAATTGTTCCGCGCCGCCTTGATCGAGAATAGTGCGAGAATCAATTCGCGAGGACACCTGAAATGCTATGCGCGTAGGAACGTTGGCCTTGATTAAGCCGGTAATAACATCGACCGATGGGCGTTGTGTAGCCAGTATTAAATGAATGCCCGCCGCACGCGCTTTTTGTGCGATACGTGAAATAAGTTGTTCTACTTTTTTCTTATCGACGATCATCATCATGTCGGCGAATTCGTCGATTACCACAACGATGTTAGGCAACACTTCAAGATTCGGGGCAACGGCAACGTCTAAACCGGGGTCAAAATTTTCTTCTGGCTTAAACAAGGGATCGGCAATGGGCGCTCCGGCTTTGTTGGCATCATCTATTTTACGATTGAAGCCCGCCAAATTACGCACACCCATAGCCGACATGAGTTTATAACGACGCTCCATTTCGCCCACACACCAACGCAGGCCATTAGCGGCATCTTTCATATCGGTAATAACGGGAGTTAGTAAATGAGGAATGCCTTCATAAACGGACAGCTCCAGCATTTTTGGATCCACTAAAATCAGGCGCACTTCCTTGGGTGTCGACTTGAACAACAAGCTAAGCAGCATCACGTTTACGCCAACGGATTTACCTGAGCCCGTGGTTCCTGCCACTAACAAGTGGGGCATTTTTGCCAAATCGGCAACGATGGGCTCCCCTGAAATATCGTGCCCTAACGCCATTGTTAGCACTGACTTGGAGTTCTCATAAACATCCGAAGAAATAACCTCGCTTAAGCGAACAATTTCGCGGTGCGCGTTGGGAATTTCAACACCCATGAAAGATTTACCCGGAATAACCTCCA
>JAYWHF010000671.1:0-6098 GCA_043777855.1 Gammaproteobacteria bacterium
GCTAACCCAAAGCCCTCCTAAAAATATCTGGCTTATACTCAGGTAAATTAGTCGTTTATCGCTTTGCTAATCGCCATTGCGCCGGATCACGCAGTATGCCATTTGAACCCACCGAAACCGTCGAAGCTATAGTGCTATTTTCCGGAAATAAAATTATCCGTGAAATGCTGTACCCGGAATTTGAAGCGATTTTAGACGGTTTTGTACCCGTACCTGATTTTAAAGGTGGTGCAGCCAAAGCCGTGTATGTAGTTATAGATGCGAGTTTTTGTATCACCACGGCTGTTTTTTTTGTACTCGATTTTGATGATAAGGGCATTGTTGATCGGCGCTGGAACATTCCCCTTCAATATCTCGCTGAGGTATCTGGTAAAGGCCCTAATCTTGGCGCTGGGCCGATACGTTTGGCTTGTTTTAGTCAGTGTGCCATTGAAATGCAACAGCACAAGTTGTGGGATCCTCAAATGGAGCCCAGCGAAAATAGTTTTGTTCTTCTCAGGAAATCCATTCAAACGAATCGACTCGGCCTAAGTTTTAAATCCCCACCTCCTGTCCAAGTGGTGGGTGCTGTATCTATTAATGCCCTTGATCAGCAGGCGATTAAGGAGAAATTACACGAGCACTACTCCCAAGAGTTACGAGATCGTTTAGCGGGCGCACTTAAAGAGCAGCGGCTTCGGATCGCAACGCTGCAATCTAAACAACAAGAAACCATTACTAAGTTATTGCATGAGCACCAGCAGCGTCTGCACGCTTATCAAGAACGTTTGCAGGCCTTAGAGACGCAAAATGCAGATGTAGAATCGCGCAATCAATTGCTAAAAGAAAATTTAGATATTCAGGCCAGTAAGGTAGAGGGTGTGCGTGAGTACTTCTCGCACAAGTTAAAAACGGCGCAGTTAGACGAGACAAGTCAAATTCAAGCGATGCAAGAAAATTTCTCAGTTGAGTTGGAGTTAAAAATTCAAGCCGCAACCGCTGACTTGCGCGAAATGCTTGATATGCGAGAGGTAGAACTTTTTTATCGCCATCAAAATGAATCAGATTTAAAAGAAGAAATCGTTAAGCTGAAGCAAGAATCTCAACTATTGCTCAATAATAGTGGTGAGCAGCTATTAACTCGGCTTAACAAAGCGGGAGTTAATTTTGTGGTTTATCACCCGGGTGCTGGACAATTTACAATAGCACTGGATGATTTGAGTTTTTATCTGGAGAATCCCGTTGCTTTTGTTGCGAAAAAATCTGGCGTGGGTGAAATGCTCTATTCTCATTGGTTTGCACATTATCAAAACCCCATTTGCAACGATACAGATAGTCATGGGCATGCTTGCGGAAAATCTCTGATACGCATTGGCGCTCCGCTAGAATTTCACGAGGGTGAAAGTGATCGCTGTGAGGATCATCAGGTCATTGTTTATAAAATGGTTTCCGAAAATCGTTAGTCACAATTTTAACTACTCGCTTTCTTGGCTACTATCTTATTCAATATGCTCGCTACTATGAATGTTAAACGTGAATCAAGAGCACTAATGTCAGAAGATGAATTTTTGCAGCGCGCAATGAATGTGCCTATGGAACCCTTGGCGTGGGATTTGGCGAAGCAAAAAGGTGTTGATATTGTTGTCCGCCGCGATGACCTAATCGATGAAAGTCTCAGTGGAAATAAGTTTTACAAATTGTTTTATAGTTTGCAGCAAGCAAGAAAGGATGGCCATCGACAACTGCTAAGTTTTGGTGGTGCTTACTCAAATCATCTTTATGCGTTAGCAGCGGCTGGGCGAAAATTTGCTTTCAAAACTGTTGGGGTGATTCGCGGCGAGCGTCCCAAGTATTTAAGCCCAACCCTACAAGATGCCGAGCGTTGGGGAATGCAGCTGCATTTCGTTTCGCGTGCTGATTACGCTCAGCACACGCGGCAAAACGACGTTGATTCGCAAGCGCTTCATGAAAACCTGTTAAAAAAATACGGTGATTTTTATTCCCTGCCTGAGGGGGGCGCGAGTTGTATGGGCCTATTGGGCGCCAGCGCTATCGGATGGGCAATTGAACAGCGATATAACACGGATTTTACCGGCGTATGCCTTGCTTGCGGTACGGGCAATACGCTGGCGGGTATTGCGGCAGTTATTGGAAAATCGACGGAATCTGGGCCCAAAAAAAGCCCGGCGTCTGAGATGGTTGGTGTGGATCTTGCGGCTAGTCACGCGAAAGTTATTGGCTTCTCGGTTTTAAAAGGTGAAGGCGATTTGGGAAATCGAATTGTGACTCAGCAGCGACAACTTTCTGTTGAAAGCAGTCATTGGCGGTTGGTGAGTGGTTATCATGGCGGTGGTTATGCGAAAAAATTGCCGCGAACAATACAGGATTTCAGCATTGCGTTTGAGAGAGAAACGGCTTTACGTCTTGACCCTGTGTATACACTCAAAATGTGTTGGGGTGTAGCGCAGTTGTTGTCTTTGGATTATTGGCCACGCGGTAGCCGCTTAATTTTAATCCACACCGGTGGGCTGCAGGGGCGACGTGGTTTTAAAAATTATGATTTGCCATAGATTAAAAGCCACTAATGCCATTGGCCACCTATACTCGTAGTAAAACGAAGGAATATTGTATGCAATTGCAAAAACACGTAGTGACCACAGCCGTTGAATTTGATCTATCAGTTACTCGCACTTTAGTGCCACTTAACGGTATGAGTGAGAGTCACTTATTAGCGCTTCTATCCGGGGTAGAAGCAGAAGTGGTATGTGCCGGCCAGATAATTTTTACGCGCGGAAGCTACGATGGCAAGCATGTTTATTTGTTACATGGTGATGTTGCTTTAACAGACGAGCGACAACTAAAAACACTCATCAAGGGGCGTTCAACGCTCCTGCCTATCGCACAAAATCAACCGCGGTTAGTGACGGCGATTGCTGAGTCTGATTGTAGTGTTTTGCGATTGGAGAGTGAGCGACTCGATAAACTTTTAGCGTGGAGCCAAGCGGCCGATTATCTACAGCTCAATATTTCTCGGCAGCGAGATTTGGATGAGGACGTTGACTGGATGATGACGGTGGTGAAGTCAAATTTATTTTTTAAAGTTCCGCCTATTAATGTGGAGCAGATATTCACGCGTTTGGCTACGCAAGTTGTGTATGCGGGCGACGTTATTATTCGTCAAGGTGAACTGGGTGATCAGTGTTATTTTATTAAGGAGGGCGAGGCGGAAGTGTGGCGTCACAATGATTCCGGGCGTCAGTATCTTGCTAGCATTGGCGTTGGGCGTTGTTTTGGGGAAGATGCCTTGGTCAATGAAACGGTGCGTAATGCATCGGTTATTATGAAAACTGATGGCGTGTTGATGCGTTTGGATAAGCAGGATTTTTATCGTTTATTAAAAGAGCCACAAGTCCCTGCACTCGCACTTGATCAGGTTTCTGCAAAACTTAACGAGGGTGCTGTTGCGATTGATGTTCGCAGCGAAGAAGAATATAGCGAATTGCACCTTAGCGGTGCCGCGAATATCCCTTTAAATTTACTCGGGATTAAATCGCGTATGCTCGATAAAAACCGAACGTATATTTTTTACTGCAATACAGGGCGACGCAGCCGTGCCGCTACGTATTTATTGCTGCAACAGGGTTATCAGGCAGTCGCTTTGGAAGACTGTCAGCAACTCTTTTCTCAGCAACGCTGGCAAACACGGCTGGATAACTCATCTAATTATGTCTTGCGCGAAGGTCAAGCCGTGCAGGGCGTTTGATCCGCGAATTTTTCTGCTTAATGAGCAAATAGAAAATCACTTAACCCGATCGCCGTAGCGCATTTCGCGCAACTTACCTTGTGCAAAGTACAAGTTCGTTAAGAACTGGCCTTTGCCTGGGTTGTAGGTCCATATGTCGACATTTTCACAGCTGTCTATGACGGCTACTTTTCCGTCAGATTGTCTAATTTGTTGTTCTGACTTTTCGCAGTAGGAGTCCGTTATTTTAGGGTTGCCACATTTTGTGACAACCTCTGCTTTGGTATCGCCGATGTCGACAATATCTCCGTTGCAGCGTAGAGATTCTGCAGCGGTGAATGCAGTAAAAAGCGACAACAAAATGGATGAAATCGATGCTAGAGAGCGAGGGTTGAGCAAGCGCATAAGAACTCCTTCGTTTTTTAGTGTTGAAAGCGACGATTAGCGTTGAAAGCAATAATTCGCGGTTAAAGCATTCCGCTGCCGTGCCGTTAACTAAAGTGTAATGCGGCCCTTTGGGTGCTGCACATAATCGGCAACGACGCGAGTAATCATATATGAATCCCTATCAAGCGGCACAACATTATTCCACTGTGAAAGTTCATTCTGGCGTTTTGGAGGCGTCGCCTCATCGGCTTATTCAAATGCTTTTTGAAGGCGCGTTAGAACGTATCGCGCAAGCAAAAGGTGCAATGACGCAACGGCAAATTGCTCGTAAGGGTGAGTTAATTGGCAAGGCGGTCAATATCGTTGCTGGCTTGCAAGGTAGTCTTGACGATAACGAAGGGGGGGATATCGCGGTAAATTTAGATGCCTTATACGACTACATTATTCGGCGCTTATCTCAAGCGAACTATGAGAATGACCCGCTGATACTCGATGAATGCGGCCGCTTGCTGGGTGAACTCAAATCCGCGTGGGATGGTATAGCGGCTGAGGTTAGTTGAGATGTCGCTCCAATTGGTCGCACCATCTGACTACACGGGTACGTCAGGTTTACATCATTTGCGCCGCTTGCAAGGCGACTTAGCTGCCTCTCTTGTCAACGAAGATTGGCGAAGCATCAGACGCTTGGATCAATCCTGCCATTTAATTGTTGATAAAGTGATCGCGGCGAATACGGATGACGGTATTGCGTTGATTCTAGCGCTAGTTGAGCTCAAAGAACTCTACGCTCAGTTGGTTGCTCGGTGCCATTCTGAAGTTACTGCAATAGCTCGCTAATTTAGTGCTAGGCTTAGGCTACTGAATTCTCACCTTGAGCAGCCTAGGAGTGCCTATCCATTGTCTAGTTACAGTTCGCAAGAAGCCCTTAAGCAATATCGCCAGTTAGGACTGGAAACCCACATTAATAATGCGTCGCCTCATCGATTAATTCAGTTGTTAATGGAGGGCGCTGTAGAGCGATTAGTCGCGGCTCAGGCGGCAATGGAGCGCGGCGACACAGCGACAAAAGGCCTGTTAATTGGCAAAGCAATGGGGATTATTTCGGGCTTGCGAAGTGCCTTGGACATGAATGTGAAAGATACAGATCTACCCGAGCATCTGGACAACCTCTACGACTATATGGGGCGGCGCTTGCTTGAGGCTTCATTGCACAATAAGGTCGACATACTGGTCGAAGTTCTCGATTTGTTGAATACCGTAAAGTCAGGTTGGGACGCGATAGCCCCGCGCACTTAATCTGCGTAAAGCTACAGATTAAAACGTTAAAAAAATACCAGTGCTTCTACTGAGAGCACTGTTCGGTGTGATTTTTAATTTCTCCAGCAATCTCTCTAGCAGTTTCTCTCGAAAACTCTCTTGCAAACGCATCAATTTCTAGTGTGTGAATTTTATTTTACGTCATAAATTTGACACGCAATCTTTCCTCGTCTAAACCTAAGCAAAACAGTCATCCTTCAGGCAGTTTCGGTCCGGAAAATTTCGCAGAGAGTTGTTAATCTGTAAAACAAAAAAAGGTTGATAAAGCATGTGGCGCAATAATAAAGTGTTAGTCATTGATGACAACGCAGCACGCCGACACCATCTAAAAGTGTTATTGGATTTCTTAAATGAGTCGACAATTGCAGCGTCTGCAGACGAATGGCAAGAGTGTGTAAAGAATGAGAATAATGGAGAGGATTACGTTGCGATTTTTATCGGCCAGTTTACCTCCGCACAAACGAGTTTTGAACAACTGCTTAAAGGTATTCGTGCATGGAATGATGAAATTGCCATAGTGTTGATTGATAGCAATTTATACGGTGAAAACTTCATTCAAGGAGCAGGTATGGATGATACCTTGCGGCACATGATTATCGCCAATCTCGATATTCCGCCAACTTACAATAAACTAGCTGACACTTTACATCGAGCGCAGCTCTATCACGAGGCC
>JAYWHF010000672.1:0-6095 GCA_043777855.1 Gammaproteobacteria bacterium
AAAGTATTCGCACTAGCGGTATTAAAGAAGTGTGGATTGATACTGCAAAAGGTATCGATGAGATATTGCACCCGACAAAAACAATGAGTGATATCAATCAAGAAACGGAAAATTTGTTACTGCGCGCTGTACATACAAAAAAAATTGTACAAGTTTCTATGGAAGGTGAAATAAAACACGCCGTGAAAGTATGCGCGCGGGCGCGCGAAGCGGTCATGGTGATGTTCACAGACGCACGCATGGGCAACGCTATTGAAGTATCACACGCGCAAGAAATGGTTGAAGAAATTGCCGAGTCTGTCCTTCGCCAGCCGCATGCGCTTATTAGCCTAGCGCGATTAAAAACCAATAATGAATATACTTACATGCACTCCGTTGCTGTCTGCGCGCTCATGATTGCACTCGCTCGGCAACTGGGGTTAGAAGAATCCATGGTAAAAGAAGCGGGGCTTGCAGGCTTACTTCATGATATTGGCAAAATGGGCATACCCAATAAAATTTTAAACAAGCCCGGTAAGCTCACCGACGAAGAATTTGATACAGTCAAAGCTCACCCAGAAATTGGATCAAAAATTTTGCTGGGAAATTCAATGATCAGCGCTCTGGTGCTTGACGTAGTATTGCATCACCACGAAAAAATCGACGGCAGTGGTTACCCTCATAGACTTAAGGGCGACAATATTAGTCTGCTTGCAAAAATGGGCGCTGTGTGTGATATCTACGATGCAATAACGTCGAATCGGCCTTATAAAAAAGGTTGGCCGCCGGCGGAATCCATTCGCAAAATGGCGGAATGGAGTAAAGGCCATTTTGATGATTTGATTTTTCAAGCCTTTGTGAAAACGGTTGGCATCTACCCAACAGGCTCGCTTGTACGACTCGAAAGTGGTCGCTTGGGTGTAGTGGTTGAGCAAAATGAAAGCTCATTGCTTACGCCCAATGTCAAAGTGTTTTTCTCGGCTAAATTGAAAACGCCGATTCTGCAAGAAATCGTGAACCTTGCACTCTTAGTGGGCAAAGATAAAATAGTTGGTCGCGAAGCCGCTGAAGACTGGGGCTTTCGAAATCTCGATGCCCTTTGGATGGAAAATTAAATGCTTTAGCAAAAACTTGCAGTACTCTTTCTAGACATACCGCCTAAACATACCGCTTTTTGAATCTAGCCTCTGCCGCAAAAAACTACATTCGTCCGCTTCCATCCCCAAACGTTTATTACTATTTTATTAAATTTTGTGTATTTGCTCGCGTGAAATTCAATGAAAATCGCAGTGCGATTTTTCGCCATCATCTAGCGGTGAACAATCTATTCGTTTTTTTTAAAAATTTGAGTGGCTTACGCATTAGAAAAAAATTCAAGAATTATCATCTAAATCGTAAATTGCACTGTATACGAATTATTTTAATAGTAGATCATTTTTTAAAAAAAATGAGTCAAATAGCTCGACCACCTCTCATTTTTAAAGCGAAAGTAAAAAGTGGGACTAGTAAATGTAGATTTTGGGAAGCGAGGTTACAGAACTGGGAAACATCATTTTTCTTATAAAAATATTTTTTTGAGAACCAGATCATGCATTAAAAACAAATATTTTTTGGGTGCTACAAAATTAAAAAAATCGGGGTAGGATAATTTCCGAGCAAAGCAATAATATTTCGGTGCATCATCATTGCTTGCCGCACTAGAGTTCTCGATGCAACCACAGAATTTAAAAATAAATCTGTGGGGCCTATCGAAATAGCCAAACAATCGGTCAACCGATTCACTCAAAAACCTACAGAGAGATATCACTATGAAAACGTTTCCTTCAAACAGAAAACCGCTCGCCAAGAAAAAACAACTCGGCCAAGGCATGACTGAATACATCATCATCGTGGCTCTCATCGCCATTGCCGCGATTGGTGTTTTTCGTTTATTCGGTGACACAGCACGTAACCAAATGGCGGCCATGGCGATGGAGTTAAGTGGCCAGGATGGCACCACGGCTCAAGCTGCCGCGGCGACTGCCGCTACGGCAGCTGAAACCACAGCGGCAACGGAGCGTAATCTTGAGAACTTTGTTGGCAACAATTAAGGTTCCTAATGCAACACCGCAAGGTCACAACCTTCTACGCGCGCTGAGGCGTGTAGAAGGTTAGCCCCTCGATTCTCTTTGGATGTATTTTGTGAAAAATAATAATAGGCAAAATCAAAGTGGTCAGAGTTTAATTTATATCATCGGGTTCGTTCCCGTACTGATTCTCGCGTTGCTCTACGTATACAACGCTAACATGGCTGTCAACGAAAAAACCCGTTTGCAAAACACCATGGACGCCGTGGCCTTCAGCGCTGCCACTATCAGCGCACGCGAATACAACTTTAAAGCCTATACCAACCGCATCATGGTGGCCAACCAGGTTGGCATCGCCCAAGCCGTGGGGCTTCAGTCGTGGATTCGCCACATTGATGTGCTCGTTCGCAACAGTGCTACGGTGGTAAAACCGATTCCGATCATCGGGCAAATATTTGCTGTACTGGAACGAGTGTCCAAAACGATTACGCCTATCATGGAAACACTGATGAGTGTACTGGCGTCAACTACTGACGGTTTAGTGCGTATTATTTCCGCGTCACAATTCGCGTTTTCAGCCGCGTCCTTTATTCTTGCCAGCGACGTTGCGAATACGGTTGCAAAAGCTAATGATGCCGACGTCGACGAATTGTCACTGATATCTGGCACAAACATTAATCTTTCGAAAGGCGCTTTTGCCGCCAACCAAGCTGCAGCGCTTAGATTCACCTCCCGATTCAACCCAGACAAAGTCTCTAAAACCGCCAAGTACCCTAACGGGCCCTTGGGGTCTGATAGAGCCTTTAATGCCGAAATAAAAAAAGAGGATTTCAATCGCAGCGAAGAATTTAGAAATATAACCATGGAGTCGCTGGATGGCTTTAGCAAAGAACGAAATCACCGGATTGCCGGCCTAATTGTCAATACGTTGGAGAAGCGTGGCGGCACATCCCTGCTCGGCAACGACCGTTTTTCACTGTCCCGCTACGGTAGCTGGGCAGCGGTAGACACCATGTCTTTTCACGTCGGAGGAAGGCTTTTCGGAATTCCAATTCCCAGCAAAGAAATAGTACCCTTGGGGTGGGGAGCTGCGCGCAACGGCAAAAATACCAAAGTTAAATTCTTAGACTATGCAAGGGTGGACACAGATTACTTCGGCGCCAAGTTGGAAGACAACAAAATGGCGGCAACGCTAGCCGCGAAGGAGTTTCAACGTAAACGCCTGATTGAGCGAGTACCTTTTATGGGCTTGCAGGCGTTTTACGATCTTACCGTCAATGGGCTAATTTCCCGAGGCCCAAAACTACGGCTCATTTTGGGCAAGCCCACGGCCAAGGTTCGTACCAGCGGCCAAATTGGCATCGGCAAAGGCAGCGTCAACCTAGAAGAGCGTGCTGCTGGAACCCCAAAACTCTACAGCATGGCGGCCTCGGCCGCGGTTTTTTCCCGAATCAATGAAGACGACACCGGTGGTTACGGCGACTACGTGCGCGCCGACGGCCTCAGAGAATACGGCAGCCTCTACAACCCTTATTGGCAAGCCAGACTGGAAAAGCTGCCCATCCTTGAGAAGGGCGTCATGCAAGCGTTTATTGTTGGAACGGCGCTAGCCCAAGACATTATGGACTTAGAGCCATGATGCGCCTGCACCCGCCACGCAAACCCATTAATGTGAAGCCGTTACAGGGCGGCCAAGGGCTGTTCGAATTTATTGTAGCCGTCACGCTGTTGCTGGTGCCCTTTGTTCTGGGCATCGCCTACCTTTCACGGGTGGGCGATTTAAAACACAAAGCGCTGGAAGCTAGCCGCTATGTGACGTGGGAACGCACCGTGTGGGGTGATGGCAGCAACCTTTACAACGCAAAGTCCGATGAAGAAATCAACCAAGAGGCGACTTTAAGGGTGTTCGGCCACGCTCTTCTCCCGATTGATTCCGTCAACGACATGAACCCCGCGGATATTACGCAAGTGCCACTAGACCCCTATCTGCGTACTTGGGACCAACACTTTGCACCCAGAGCCAACCTCTTGATGCCCGCGATTGAGCCAAACCAATTGGCCAGCTTGGACGTTCAAGTGACTCAATTAGGCTTGGCAACCGGCGTTCCCGGATTGCGCTCGGTGGAAAATTTCGTCACCACCTATCTTGATTTTGACAAAGAATCTGGCTTCTACAACAGCACCCTATCTATTAACCTTTATAAAGAAGAAAGCTGGTGGAAGGCATGGGCCGCAGGTTTGGGTAGTGAATTTAACCCTTTCACAATGAAAACCAATAACGCCATGCTTATTGGTGCATGGAATTCTGCAGGCCCCGAAGAAGTTAAAAAGCGCGTGGCAAAAGCCACCATTGCGGGCCTACCCGTGGTGAGGGACGTGCTTTTACAACTTAAAAAAATTCAAGACATCCCGCTCTACGACAAACTCTTACCTGAACTAAAGGCGTTGGATTTAGGCCTAGTCGTACCAGACATTATTCCTTGCCAACGCACCGAGGGTGGAACACCCGGTACCGATGAATGCGTAGCGGGGCCAGAAATACCATGATCATTAAACGGTACACTCTTGCCACAGGGTTCATTCAGGCCCTTCTGCTCATGGTATGCGCGCAGGCGCTGGCGGAAGAATGGCCTGACATTCAAGTACCCCCCAATACCCGTGTCACCGTCGTTGCCGACAACCTCATTATGAATGGCAGCGCTATGCGCACCTGGGAAATCAGTATCTCCACCAATATCACCAAAGCTCAGGCCTTCTACGAAAAAGAGTGGGCGAAACCCTTGGTGGAATCCTTACCCGGGTACGATATTTCTGAAACGGATGACTGGCTCATTATCAGCAGGCTATCAAAGGAATATTTTATCAGCGTACAACTTGCGCCCAGCGGCAAGCAAAGCACGCAGGGCTATTTTGCGATAAAAAAATTGCCGCAAAAAAATGAAAAATTTGTGCTGGGCAAAGGATTTGAGCTGCCGCGTGGCTCGAGCATTCTCAATGACATTAGCGCCAAAGATGGCCCAAAGAAATCGCGCACTATAGTCGCCGTGAATGATGGCTCGGTTCCCGACAATGCTAAGTTTTTTCGCACTGAATATCAGCAGCATGGTTGGAAAGAATTGAAAAAAGGCTTGGGTGAAAATAATTTTTCGCGCGAAGCTTTGTTGTTTGATAAGCGCGGCGCTGAGTTAAATATTGCGTTGGTTAACGATGCCAATAAAACATTTATTATCGCGGTTACTGTTGATAACTAATTTAAAAAGGTAGCAATAATGAACTCTAAGATACGCCAAAAAGGGGCGGCCATGGTTGAGTATGCCGTGGTCATGATCACGTTTGTTATTGTGATGTTTACGCCGTTTATCGGCAGCGACAGTGTTTTTGAGCTACTAATCGACGGTTTTAAAAAAAATTACGCGGCATTTATGTACGCTCTGTCTATTCCTAACTAGTCCTATCCCTAACTAGCCCAAGCCCTAACTTGTCGTAGAGTCTGGGCGTTTAACGCAGATATTTAAGCCAACAACATTTACATTGATATAGAGTTAATCATGGCAATAGCAGTAGATTTACGTAAGTATTCATCCTTGGGGTTAATCATTCTGGCCGTTTTATTTGCCTGCGGAGCTGTGCTAATTTCGGTTAAATTTTTGGAGAAAAAAGAACGCGAAATAAAAGAAAAATTTGAAGCCGAGGCCAACTATCAACAAATCATTGTTGCCAAGACAGAATTAAAGCCGGGAGATATTTTAAGCGAAAGTAATCTTGCACTCTTTAAAGTGCCGGCAAGATACGTTCCTGATGGCTCTCTTGGCAGGGGTGAGATAGATGCTATCTTTGGGCACGCTGTCACTCAGCCCGTCTCTTTTGGCAAACCACTTTTACGCCACCAGATTTACGGCTTGTCGAGCGTGTCTTCCTTCTCCGAATTAATTCCGTTGGGGCAACGCGCCATCACTCTTGAAATCTCAGATCTGGAATCTAACGAACACATGCTGGTGGTTGGCGACTTTGTGGACATACTGGTTTCAAGCTCAGATTCGCTTAACGGCG
>JAYWHF010000673.1:0-6089 GCA_043777855.1 Gammaproteobacteria bacterium
TGAATCAACCAAACATCAACGTTGAGAGACAATCATCAATTGAGGCAAAGCAAACAAACTTTACTTGGCACAACCAATCAGACACCACCACTTTAGCCAGAAATGACAGCGCTGTCAATAGTACAAATAAAAACCTATATTCGAGTAGTAGACTGAGTCACAGTTATAAAGTGACGGATTTAATCTATTCGTAAACATCTTCATAGTGATGGTGATAGTGGCTCGCGCGCAATGACCTTAGCCCTCTTATGCCGGAGCACAACCACTTTTTATTATAACGAGAATGATTTAGCGCTTCTTGGCTGAAAACCCAATTTAGGCTCCAAAAACAACAAAAGCCATTTCCTTTTTTCTTGCTGGCATAAGGCTTGCTGGAACTAACGCTGACGAAATTCGCCCTCATATCCTGCGAGATTAACGAGGGGTACGATCTAAAATAGGACATAAAATGAAAAGTAGAAGCCATATAATTGCGCATCCACACGCAAAAAGCGCACCAAACATTGGCAAGATGGTGCCGTCAGACACTACATTTGTATTTGCTAATTTATTTAGGCGGCGCCTAGATGCTTTAACGCTTATCAAACAACTCATACAGATGATAAAAGCCGTGCAACGCCACCGGGGGATGAGCATGGGCTTGCTGGGCGGCAACAACTTATTTCTCGATGATTTCTCCAAATTACAACATCAGCTGGCAAGTAGATTGCAGCTGTTCATGGCATTCGCAAACCAATCGCAAGAATTTCTTTCTGACCGAGATCAGGAAAACTTACGAAGCGCGTGGCTGACAATCAGTCATGACTGGCAACAGGATTCGGTGATTGACAATTACGAATTGCATTGCCATTTAATTGAACATCTTCTAACCATTGTCGCCAGACTCGCAAAACACCTTGAGCAACCGATGAGTAGCGCAGTGGCAGCCATTGACACAAAATCAACATCGCTCCAAGCTCCAGCGCCACACCATCCAAACCGGCTTAGGCAGCTAGAAGTGCTGCATTTTGCAACCCGCCTGATGCCTACAGTAACCGAACAAATCGGAAGGATTCGAGCCTTAGCGACTTACATTGCGGCCCTCGGATACTGTGACGCTAATTACGCCAGTAAACTCCGATATGTTATTCAATGCGCCAAAGTTAACAATGAAAAACTACGGCACCAAGCAAAGCGCATGGAAAACATCTTGGGCAAGGAATCACCCATCATAAATCCCCTGAAAAGTTACGAAATAAAACTAACATTTCTATTAAATATGATTGAACAAGACGTTTTAAAGGATGAGGATAAAATCGCCGCGGACAGCAATCTCCTCTATGAAATCACCACCAATATCATTGACATGTATTTGCACATCGTCGATGAAGGTGTCGCCCTACTCGAAGACTGGCATCACCAAGAAATTGAATACTGGCTAACTCAGGAGCTCTGATGCTCGGGCTCGCTATCATTATGCGGCTGTAAAATCTACAATACCTGCAAATTTCCGCCACCTCTTGTAGGCAATCAAAATGCACATTCCCTCTTTCCTTCTTATTCTTCTACTTCTGACCAGCACCGCATTGACGGCTGAAGAGACGAAGGATAATGCGAGCGACCCCACGCAAAAATGTATGGAAGCCAGCATGCCTCGCGCCGATGAATCTATGACAATCAAAGCACTCAAAGATGCCTGTTTGTTATTGGTGAGGCAAGGTGAACGCAGTACGAACGACGCAAACAACTTAGAGTTAGAGCAAGATTTAAATAAACCAATCAAAATGACTAACGCCCAAGCAACAGCGAACAATGAAGATGAAAACAAAGAAATCATTTCAGAAAATATACCTCAGATTGTCAATACGACCATCCCGAACAGCAAAAACAATCAGCAATCTCCACCATTGCAGTTACTCAAAGACCGCTTGACGATCGAAGCGCTAAACCGCTCTAACCGCTTTATTCTCACACCCAATAAACGTAACTATTTACTACCCATCAGCTATAGTCATGAGCCAAACCGCGAACCCTACCGCGGCACCGATGCGACATTCGCGAACTTAAACCACACAGAAGCTGAGTTGCAGCTCAGCGTAAAAATTCTGATAAGAGAAAATATTTTTGATGACAATGGGCATTTGTATTTGGGGTATACCAACCATGCGCTCTGGCAAGTGTACAACCGCCGCTTGTCGGCTCCGTTTCGCGAAACCGATCATCAGCCCGAATTAATTCTAAGCTTTACGAATGATTGGGAAATTTTAGGTTTTCGCAATGCCGTTAACGAAGCCATTATTAATCATCAGTCAAACGGTCAAACGGGCTTGCTGTCTCGCAGTTGGAATCGAATCATGTTCACGTCCTTATTCGAACGCGGCAATTTTGCACTGTCGTTCAATCCATGGTACCGGCTCCCAGAGCGCGAGCAAGAATATCCCGGAGATCCTCGTGGCGATGATAACCCAGATATTACGACCTACATGGGGCATTTCGAATTGGCGGGAGCTTACAAACATAACTCAAATATTTTTAGCCTACAGTTGCGCAACAACTTGAAAAATAAAAATTATGGCGCGGTGGAGTTAGGTTGGACATTTCCTGTGACAAAAACAGTGCGCGGGTTTATGAGTTATTTCGATGGTTATGGCCACAGCCTTATAGACTACAATTCCCACCAACGAACGCTAGGTCTCGGCGTTATTTTTACCGATTTATTCTAAAATAATAGGAGGGTGAAACCTCTACCCATGACACCACAACAAAACCAGCTTACGAATTTCTTCCGCCGCTGCCGGTGACACATCAATAATGCTAAACCCAGTCCAATACTTTCCTTCCTGATCAGCATTGCGCGCCCATAAACAATCTACCGATAAACGTAAAATTTGATTACCCGCTGGTAAATGCATATCAAGTTCGTATAGCTTATCTTCTTCGAACCTCATGTCCCCAACGACCATTAGCCCATTAAGATGAATATTAACCAAACGCCCAATGTAGACATCGCGCGCGCTGTCATACACATCAAGATTACCATTGACAATATGCCGTAAAAGCGAGCGATCATTGTCATGAGCGGACAGATCACCCATTAGCAAGTTCTGGCGTTAAATTACACATTCGATCACTTAGCGTGTGATAAATACTTTCTAAGGCGCGCTCAAAGAAGGGCTTAGTGTTGCCTTCAAGAATTCGCGCTTTCCCTGCCATCATATCGCGAGCCAAATGCAGCCCCGACAGTAAGGACACTTTTCTACCCTGCTGATCCACCATCATGTAATGATTAGTTTTTTGATTAAACCAAGCCACCTTCAAACGTTTTGCATCCTCGAATTCGAACCATGTTCCAAACTCGATCATCTTCAGTCCTTCTACTATTTTTGCTTCTTCTAGAGTCTCAGGAGCAACCACTTCCTCCGGTTGACCCCCTGCTTTTTCAGCGGCCATATTTTCTAACTTTGAACGCATGGGCTCTGAAGCCGGTTCCACTTTACGGCTTTGGAGCGCCATCTTTTGCAAAGACAGCACCGCCTCTAAAAGTTTCCGGCCTTTCGCTTGCTCGTAACCAATCGTCTCAAAACCTTGTTCCAATGTTGCCATCAGCACCGATTGTTTTTCCATTTGAAGATCCTTGTCCGCTTGCAAGGTCTTTGGCTCAAGACTCCATAGCAAGTCATCTATTGCAACAACTGCTCGCGACCATGACTCAGAATTTTCTCCGTAACGCAGCAACAAAAATGAAAGATAATCGGACCAAGGTTGCAATAAAAGCAACAACACTGCAGACGGCACATCACGACCATCAGTGCGGCTGCGAACTGCTAAATTTACCTGCATTTTCGCATCGCGCAACTTCTCTTCGCCTTGCGCTTTTTCCAGAGCACGACGCTCCATAAGCTCCTGACGACGCGCGACATTGTGAGTATAGGAGTTGAACTCAATTAATAGCTCTGCGAAAAGACGCACATCATTTTTAAATTCTTCCAGCAAACGAAATACGGTGACTTTAATTTTTGTGAAAATATCAAACTGATCACTACCGTCATTGCATACCCAACGAATACCCGACTCCGCCAAACTATTTAACAATACTCGCGCAGGGTGTTCCGGCTGCTCAAAAAAGTTTTTATCAATAAATGCAATTTTTAAGAAAGGCGTATGCAAATAACTAAGTAGTGCCTTAACAGAGTTAGGAAGATGCTCATCGGATAACATATATTCAAACAACATGCCCACCAAATCGATGGTCTGCATATCACCTGCTTCAACAGCGCCATGCTCATTTTCACTGGCGATGTGTTGCATCATTTGCTTACTGATGTCCTGCACGGGCTGAGGAACCAGGGTCAACAATCTACCGCCGTTATTACCTTCAAATGCCTGGTGGGTGGTTGTGTAGGCACGAGCCTGCATAGTATCCAGCACACCTACAATTTGCTGATTGCTGTAGACCTGCAGGGACTCTGGAGCCAGCGCCTGACGCATAGCAGCGCCGTTAATATTGCCGGCAATTGCTGCCGCGTAGTTAACAGCCGCAATCGGCGGCGCGCTGGACAAAGGGTCTGCCGACACAACGCCGTGCTGAGTAATTTGTTGCGTAATATGCGTCTGCAACAACCGTATCGCGTTTAAAAGGGTATTCTGATATTGCGCATCGTTACGACTCAAGCTGCCATCAAGCAGCTGATCACTAGCACGTCTTCGCACGGAATCAATCTCCATCGATTCTGCGGTTAAGTGAGCCTCCATGGGATCATTACTCACACTGCTTTTTGTGCTGCCTTTTGAGTCAGAATCGCTAACAGGCACAAAGCGCACGTTAGGCAAAAAATTTTGTGCGATAAGATAACTATTGATTTCTTCGTAAAGTCCTTTTAGCTGACTAACCACTTCCTCATCAAAAATTTTATACCCTATTAACTTTATTTTTGTGTCCACCTCCAAACTAGATAGAACTTTTCGCAAAGCTTCGCAAAACTGCACCGGACTGGTAGGGTTACTTCGATCATAAAGTTTTTCTCCATCGTTCAAAAATGCCAACCGCTGTAGCAAAAACCACAATGGTTCCGCGTTCAGGTTTTCTGCACGATGAGCAATGGAGGTAATTGCAATGGTCTCTTCAAGATCTGAATGCTCGACCAACGACAGTATGTCACCACTAAAGCGCTCTTCTCCGGTTAAGGTATTCAAGGTCTTGTGCTTAAATTTGACGAATCCGTTAGCGAGATGCTGACAAAACTCCTGCTCAGCCGGCTCCTGCACGGCGGCAATTAAATTCCTTACTTCAAACAACTCCACCTGCTCTTTATTAGATTTTGCCTTGTCGGCAAGCGCCAAAACTTGTTTGGACCACCGCGTCCAGAAACCAGAAAAAACTCGTCCTGCAAATCCACGCGTCAGATCGCGACACTGCTTTAAATGCTGTATCACCAATTGTTCACTCAAAGGAGCATAGGCTTGAGCCGGACGTTTCCCTGTTGCTGCACCCAAGGCGCTTTGTTCGAGGGTATCTTTGACCTCTTTTTTGTCCGTAATCATAATGTTCCTACCACCTAACCGTTAATAATCTGAATTTACCGACCAGTAAAAAACTTATCCATTGAGATAGCCATCTCAATGTCAGAAATCGCGCCAATTCTAACACCTTCTTAGAAATTGAACACAAATGACTCATGCATCAGTCATTCCAGCTTAAAAAAATCGCAATGAACGCACGCGGTTTTCATAAAACATTGCTATCGCAACGCCATAAATGAACCAAAATAGCCCTGCCCCACAGAAAAAGCACTACAATAGCGCAAAAAAAACGCCGTATAGACCAATGTCTTGTCTACAGTACAACACCCCAGCAGCAACTCAGTCGATTACACATCCTTTAATAAAAGTTGGTACTTAAATTGCGTTATCTTTCTGGTCAACAAGCAATAACTGCTCAGCACTCTGCGTGGTTTGGCAAACTCGACAAATAAAAAATAGAACGCTAGGGTTCCGATTGTTTTAGCAATCTAAAGAACGATGCTACGAACAATGTCTGGTCCAAGAGCCTTCGACCCCAGTGGCAGCGATATCATCAAAGCCAACGTGGTTACACGGCGGGATAAAAGCCC
>JAYWHF010000674.1:0-2195 GCA_043777855.1 Gammaproteobacteria bacterium
TAATCGTTATGCCCTTGTACGTACCTTTTTTAATCTTTGGCGCCAGTGCGGTGCAATCCGCCGCACTCGGGCAGGAGTATAACCTGCAGCTAGCGGTGCTTGGGGCGGGTTTAGCGTTAGCGATGGTACTTGCGCCACTCGCCGCGGCAGGTGCGCTTCGTGTTAGTGTGAGCGGGTAATCTTTACTAGCAAAAAATAACTCAGTTAAAAATAGCTCTATAAATAGTCATTCGTTGAGGGCAACTATGAATTGGCAGTGGTTTCATCGTTTAGGTTCACCGCGGTGGTTTTATGAGAAAACGGGAGCATGGCTTCCTTGGCTGTCGCTGCTCACTTTTTTGCTGTTGTTGGTTGGTGGTGTTTGGGGCTTGGGTTTTGCGCCAATGGACGCTAAGCAGGGCAATAGCTATCGGATTATCTACATTCATGTGCCGTCATCATTTCTCGCATTAGCCGGTTACTACACCATGGCGATCTGCGGTGCGATAGGCCTCATTTGGAAAATGAAGTTACCGTTTATGGTGATGAAGGCGGCCGCTCCAATAGGCGCTGCGCTTACATTTTTGGCGTTGATTACGGGCGCCATTTGGGGGAAGCCCACGTGGGGAACTTGGTGGGTATGGGATGCTCGAATTACCTCAATGTTGATTTTATTTTTTCTTTATCTTGGGGTTATTGCGTTACAGCAGGCCTTTCAAAATCGCGATACGGCTGACAAAGCCAGTGCTATCCTCGCGTTAGTCGGTACTGTCAACATACCCATTATTTATAAGTCGGTAGATTGGTGGTTTACCTTACATCAGCCAGCCACGATAAAGTTCATTGGTAAATCTACGATTCATCCTTCGATGTTGTATCCCTTATTTGTTATGTTGATAGGCTTCTACTGTTTTTATGCGTTGACTTTGCTGCTGCATACCCGAGTTGAAATCTTGCGACGCGAAAGCAGAACTCAGTGGGTAAATGATCTTGCGTTGGGTAAGGAGGGGGCCCAGAAATGAATTTCCAATTTGATTCTCTTGATGCCTTTTTGACGATGAGCGGCCATGGCGCCTATGTTTGGGCCTGTTACGCCATTACTTTTTCAGTGCTTATTTTTTTAGCTGTAAATCCTTTGTTGCAAAAAAAATCATTTCTAAAACAACAGAAAAAAATTTCCGTACTGCAAACTAAAAAGCAGTAATTTTTTAAATTTAAGTAGATAACTATTTATGCATCCGGTTCGCAAACAGCGTTTACTTTTAGTGATTTTCGGTGTGATTTTTTCTAGTATCGCGATCGGCCTCATTGTTTATGCCATGCGCGAAAACATAAATTTATTTTATCCTCCGAGTAAGATTGCGGCCGGTGAAGCGCCGCGCAATAAGATGATTCGCGGCGGCGGTTGCGTGAAGCCGGGAAGCATCCTGCGTGCAAAAGATTCGCTGGACATTTCCTTCATCTTGACCGATGGCTCAGCCAATGTACCGGTTGTTTTTTCAGGTATATTGCCCGATTTGTTTGCCGAAGGTGAGGCAGCTGTTGTCAACGGAAAAATTGACGATAATGGCGTATTCAGAGCCGAACAAGTTTTAGCAAAACACGATGAAACATACACCCCACCAGAAGTTGCAGAAGGCATGAACGATGGTATTAATGATCAAGCCGTCTGCAAGGAGATGAATTATGGTTCCTGAAATTGGTCAGTTCTCATTAATCCTTGCGCTATGTTTAAGTTTTGCGTTAACTATTATGCCGTTAGCGGGGGCGCACTGGGGTAATACTCTATTAATGCACTCAGGTCGCTCGCTTGCGGTAGGTTTTTTTGTATTTGTAAGCATCTCCTTTTTCTGTTTGTCCTACGCATTCGCACACGATGATTTTTCGGTTAAATATGTCGCCACTAACTCGAATAGTTTACTGCCCTACTATTATAAAATTTGTGCTGTTTGGGGTGGGCACGAAGGTTCATTGTTACTGTGGATTTTAATGTTGTCGGGATGGACACTGGCTGTTGCCATTTTTAGCCGGTCTTTACCGTTGGATATGCAGGCGCGAGTATTGGGTGTGATGGGCTTTATCTCCGTCGGGTTTTTATTGTTTATCGTCATTACATCTAATCCTTTTGAAAGAATTTTACCCATTTCGCCACAGGACGGTAGTGATCTAAATCCATTGCTGCAAGACCCCGGGTTCGTTATTCATCCACCTTTTTT
>JAYWHF010000675.1:0-6050 GCA_043777855.1 Gammaproteobacteria bacterium
GGACTTAACGTGCCCAAAGGCACGTTCACAGTAGAGGCAGAGGCCTTCAATGCGAATGGGCAAAGCTCAGGGGCTAAGACGGGTGGGTTTACAAGGTAAGAGCAAGAATTTATGCGTCATCAACACTACAGCCACCCGCGATATTGGGCGGCGTTTGTGTTGTATGGTGTGTGAGTTTAGCGGGTAACCTGACAAACGCATTGATTTAGTGTCTTTGGTTGAGTAGCAATAGTAAATTACGTGTCTTAATTAATTTTGGTTTATATATGAACAAAAAAATAAGTTTTCTATTTAATGTTTCACTAATGGCATTTTCACAAATAGCTGTTGCTAATGCAGGTGTCATCCAAATTGCAGACGCTGAGACAGCTGTTTGTACTGTTATCAAACGTGTGAGTATTGATTTAGCTAAACCTTTGACCAGCAGTAACCCAATTGAAGGATTGGTATCTCAGCCCACAGTATGCAATGGCCGTGCGATGTCAAAGTTGGAATATAACGAAGGAATTCGATCGTTAATGGGTATGGGGTGGCAAGTAACATCCGTCAGTCACCAGGTAACAGCACTTGGAAGCAATGCCGGCAACAGCAGTACGGAGCTATTGGTTAGTGCAGTTTTCAGCATAGAGCGATCCAGTTCCCACAGAATCAGCGGTGCACGCTAAATTGGTTTTTCGTTTTTTTATATGATAGTTTGAAATAATTCAATGGAGATAACTAAGTGAATATTAAATTAAAAAAATCGATAGTCTTTGCTAGTACAGCGTTGGTGTTAAGTGCCAGTCTTTGTGCGAATGGTTTTTCACAGACGATGCAGCAGAACGAAGCTGAATATGCACCTAAAGTAGGTCCATTAGCGGCGTTAGTTGCTTTTGTAAAGCCGCTTGCGTTGGAAGCTGCTACAGACTTTTTCAAGAATTTATTTCGTACTTGGACGCAGCCGCTTTCTGATAATTTAAATTATGTAAAAAAAGAGGATGTTAAGGGTCAGGATCAAAACCCTAAACCAAGCCAAACCAGCGCTGAATTACAGAAACTACCACAAGCCGAAAAAGTATTTGCTGATAATACTAGCACTGAGGCTAATCCAAAGGTAGCCTTGCCCACTTTAATCGCTCGGATTGTTAAAGTAGATGCCCAGGGCAAAATTTTGGCATCTATATCGCCCGAACAAAACACTATGCAAACAGGTGAAAGGTTCATTCTGGAATACACGGCGAATATGCCTGGATTAATCATGTCGCAAAACCGAGATGGCAGCATGAAAATTGAAGAATTAGACTTTGCCCAAGTAGGGCCTGCTGTGGTCAACAAGTTACCGATTGCGGATGAGTCATACACATTAAATGGTGATCCAGGGACTGAGACTTTTCGTGTGCTATTTTTGCCTTGCCGCGACATTAACAGTGGTGAAGGCGGCGTGAAGTTGAGTGATCTCAATGGACTTTTGACCAGTGCAACATCAGCTGGCGGAGAATTTGCAGCTAAAGGCGTTATCAAAATTGCCAATGAAAAGACAACGGCAAATGCGGGGGCAATTTTGACGCCCACGGCCATGAAGTCATTGACTGGCTGTAACAAAGCGCAGCTTGACATGGCAGCTAAACAAGGTTTTGGTTCTTTGGTCTCAAAGTCTGGCGTTCAAGGGCAAGCAACCATTTCGCAGGGCAAGCAAGAGGGGCAAGTGGTGGAGTTATTGGTGATGATCAATCATCAAAAACCTTTGGCAACTGGAGTATCTGGAGCGGCTACAGCGACTACCTCTAATGGCCCATAAACTTCAAATAATGATGATGATCATCTTGCTATCGAACCTAAGAAATTTAACTTATGAAATTTAACAACAAAATCTATTCCCCAGTGGCAGCAGTCCTTCTTGCCGGTAGCATGAGCTCGCTTTGGGCTGTCGATCGTGTATTGATTATGGGTATCAGCCAATATGAGGGCGTTATTAGTTCGCAAAAAATACCCGATTTACCGGGAATTGGTTTAGATATTCAAAACGCGCAGAAAATCGCCCAAAAACTGGGTTTCAACACTTCAAATGCGACAGTTTTGCGTGAGGCCGATTTGCGTAAAGACAACTTCATTCAAAATATTGAAAAATTTAGCGCATCGGTAAAAAACTCTGATCGTGTTTTTGTGTACTACACCGGACACGGCATGCGTACAGTTGATACAGATGGCAAATGCAAAGAGGGTTTTATAGCGTCTGATAGTCGGTTAATAGAGCAAGACACTATTTCAGACGCACTGGCTAAACTAAAAAATCGCGCGAAAGAAGTGACAGCTATTTTTGATGCTTGCCATGCTGGCGGGGTGGCTGTTGCTGCTGGTGAGCGGGGTGGCGTATTAACCAAGCGCGCAAGTATGGCGTCCGAATGGGTTATCAAGGGGGGTGTTCCATCTACATCTAGTGCAGATGTTTGCGCTACACCAACAAACTACATTGCGAGAGGGATTGGGAAGATCAAAAATGAGACTGGTGTGCAGGGGGTAGAGAAAAATTTCACCTACATTGCCGCAGCTATCGCCAGTGAATACGCGATCGCGGGAAGTAAAGGCAGCCTAGCCACCAGTACTCTTTTAAGTTGCTTAAACAATGGTGTGCAAACTCTAAATGCAAACGCTACGACAGCAGTCACCCCTACAGTGCAAGACTTGCTAAGTTGCGCTCAAACAGATATCAATCAGCAAATGCCAAATATTAAGCTGCATAACAAATCTTGGCAAGGAATGACCATTGCCGCAGCTGGCAACACGGCTAGACCTTTATGGAATGTTACTGCAAAAGTAGAAGAACAAAAGCCGGTAGTTGTTAGTACTGGCGGCAATTCTGCTAACCAAAATCCAAACGTGATTCAATCACCGCCAGCAACTTTTAATTCAGCGCTTTCAGCTATGCGAATTTTAGAAGCAGACTCAGACAAAAGATGGGGATTGCAACTGCAGGGTGTTCAATCAGAATTGCCAATTGGTGCAAAATTTACCCTTCCTTACAAAGCCGCGCAGGGTGGATACTTCTATATTTTTGCTGCTAGCTCTGATGGTTTGCAATCTAGGCTGCTATACCCAAAAGAAAAAGGGCAACAACGTTATCGTGCAAATTCCAAAGGTTATGTTGGAGGCGACCCTCCTGGTCCAAATGTCCCCATTGAACTTGAAATTCAGGCACCCGCAAGCGAAAACCACTTTTTAGTATTGATTTCTGCAAGTCCTATGAATTTTGATCATCTAAAAATATTTAATCAAAATGAGGGAAGTCGAGGTTTTGATGCTGCTTCTTTAGCAGAATTGAGCAAATCAATGCGTTCAGGCCTAGCTAGGCAGGTTGGCGTTACTGAAGCTGGCGGCAGTTCCACCGCAAACCCTCTGGCCGGCACTTATGGCGCTGCATACTTCGTTATTAAAGGGCGTAATTATAAATCTTAGGCACAAATTCTGAAATTATTGTCTGAAACAAACGTACAAAAAGTGCTGAATGTTGCACTGAACGAATTCGACAAGCAGAAGATGGGGAGAAGAAATGCGGATGTTATTTCACTTGGTCGGTACCACTCAGATTTGACCGAAACCCCAAATACTGTCATCGAGATTGTAAGTATTTTAGTCCTGGAGTGTTAGTTAGGTTTCCGACATCTGCTCAACCTGCATATGAGTATAGAGTATTTATATACTGCCAGTGGGCAATCTATTTATTGAATAAGTTGTTATTTTAAATATAGTAAAAATCTACTAAGGGAAGAGATGGTTTTCTGTTTTGAAGTGAAAGTGATAGTGATAGTGAAAGTGAAAGTGAAAGTGAAAGTGAAAATGATGCGCTGTGCGGAATTAATTTTGATGGGTGCCTGACTTTTGAGGGTGAGATGCGTCTTGGTAGTTGATACGTGAAATTTAAATGGAGTGTTAGATGCGTTGTTTGTCAAATAAAGTCCAAACTGTGATTGGGAAAAAATTTAATGCCTCGTTACTACTGGTTTTATTTAGTTCAATTGGGTATGCCTCAATTGCATTTGCGCAGGAGTGCAAGATTCCACACTTTACTGCAACAACCAACATCAATGGTGTAGTTACACAAGTCAATACCACAACTGATGTTGACTGCAAAAGCCGAGCTAAAAAGTTAGCTTTCTATGGAAAATGGGACGGCAATTTACAGGCTGCTGCAAACGAATTTCGTGCGAGTCAATGGATTACAAACGGAGAAGCGCAAGCCATAGAAATGGCTGATTTTTTAGCCAAAAATAACGCATTACTTGCATCAGTCGATTTACTATCTGCAAGTGTAAAAGGCGTAGATAAGATTTTATCGGACGGTGCAACAGCTGCACTCATGGCAGGCGAGGCGTCTAAATTGTTGGCAAAGATTGCGGATTTGTCAAAAGCGCAATTTCTTCTTGCTGGCAATACAAGTAAGGCTGAAATTGCAGATATGGTTTCAGCCGTTTTGAAACTTTTACCTTCTGCATCGTCATGCATGTCGGGTAATAAAAGTAATTGTCTGCCTGCATTGAAAGCTTCACTTAAAACCCATATGGTTTTCAATAAGCACTTCGGAAACCAACAATTTGACAAAGAAGCCGAGCAAAAACTGGAGGCATTTCTAAGTTTGATTGTGGATATTGCCGGCGTAGCTAAAGGCCCCATTGAAGCAAAAGCAGGGCCAGGTGCGGCTATGTTTGCGTTTGCAGATGTTATTGATTTAACGTCAAAAGCGTCTACTGGTGAATACTGGAGAGACAAATCTGCCAACCCAAAATTTTGGGATGAGTTTATTATGGCGATTGCAACATCGTCATCAGCTTGGGCGCGTTGTAAAGGTGCTGGCGAATCTTTAATTGCTGAGCAGAAAAAGTTTATAGGTAGATCTGCGGAATGCGTTAAAAGTGTTACCGAAACTGCCGTAAATAATATGGCTAGTTTGATGTCGCGGGGTACAGTTCTTTACAAGGCTTCGCAAGATGTATATCAGACAAAGAATTATGAATTAGCAAGAGCACTGTTGACTGAGCGTTTTCAGTATGATTCTTTTGACGATGTATTTCGCAAATACGGTGTCTCTTTAAGTGCTTCAGATAAAGAGGCTAAACTTATCGAAAAATTTGCACTTGCAAATGGCTATAACTACAAACTTGAACTAGGCAGAGTTATGCAAGTTTGGAGTTGGGAGCGTTTTGGTGTAGAAGTAGGCAAAGTAGTAACGCAGTATGCGAACAATATGATCAACGATGCCGCAGCGCTTCAAGATGGGCAATTGAATCCCGTTGAATATGCAAAAAACTCATTGGTTCGTTTTATTAATGCTGGCGTTCCAATCACGCTCGACAAATTTGATCCAAGTTGGGATAGTTTAAGCAGTTTTGCTATCAAAGCGAAATCAACAGGCGTTGCCCAAAGCGTTGCACTACAAGCATTATTGGCAGATGGACGAGTGCGAGCATCTTCCCCCATGCGCCCGCTAACCAATAACAAAGACGGCACAAGCGATTGGGTGTTAGATCTAGCCACGGAAATTAATTTTAGAGATTTAGGGGAAGGTAGCTATCAACTACGCGCAGTTTGGATTGGTACAAATAACCAAGGCATTAATTCGTCAAGCGCTCCTTTAAGCATCAAAAAGGCAGCGGCTGGCGGAACAGTCACATCAGCGTTGAATCAAACGGTCGCTGTAGGTGCCAGTTTCACAATGCAAGGCACGGTAATTGGACCAGCACCAATCGAAGTATTCGTCAATTGGTTAGACCCAAAAACAAATCAAAGAATTGGTCGCGATAGAGCTGTCTACACGGCCTCAGCTAACCGATGGGTTGTCAGTAAGGAGATAAATGTCGCTGGCGTCTACAACTACCAAATGGAAGTTGTATCGTATGGAAAATCCGTACCCTTTGGAGAAGTCGGTAAAGTGACAGTGGGCACAGTAATTATTTCTCCAGGCGCCACCAACATTGAAAAAGTCCAACCGCAAGGGGAAGTTAAGCTCAACGCCTTGGCTAGCATGGTATTTATAGGTCAAAACCTGAATACTGATGTTGACGTCGCTTTGGAGAATT
>JAYWHF010000676.1:0-2187 GCA_043777855.1 Gammaproteobacteria bacterium
AATTTTTAATTGAGGCGTTGGTTGTGTCTGCCTTGGGAGGGTTTATCGGTGTCATACTAGGATTGGTGTGCGCGGCAATTATTGGCCACTTTAATACACCGATTGATTATTCGCTGATGCCCGTAGTGATAGCATTTAGTTGTGCTTTTTTTACCGGCCTTATATTCGGCTTTTTACCGGCGCGAAAAGCAGCGCGTTTGAATCCTGTTATTGCACTAGCCGCTGAGTAATAGAAGGAAGGTTAATGTGGAATTAAAGTTTTTCAAACAAACGCGGCCAGAGTAAAGCCCAAGTTGTCCAGGTGTGCTTGCCATCTTGTGAAATTATGTTGTCTTTCGGTAAATATTTTCCCAATAATCTATTTGACACCGCAAATTTGTCATTTTCGCCATAGGCAAGATAAATTTTATTTTTTGTTGTCTCAGGTAGCTGCGTTAACCATGGCCAAATATTAACGTCTCTGGGCAGTTGTGGTGCTACTTTATTCTTGAGCAAATAGTCGTAATCTTGTTCATCACCCAAGTAGGGTGCAAGAACAAATATTTTGGTTAACTCGTCTGGATACTGTTTTAGATAAAGTAGTGAACCAAAGCCACCTAATGATGTTCCCCCTAAATAAATTTCGCGATATCCAGCGGCAATCGCCGGTTTAATAACATCAGTTCTAATGCGCTCAATAATAGTTCGGGCTTGGTAGTATTTGAAATGCGCATCTACGGCTACAACATCGGTCGATGGGCTTTTTTTGTGAATTGCCGCTATAACACCGAACTTACTAAAAACACTAGCACGATCCCCAATGCCCGGAAGCAGTACCAGCAATTGACGATGCGTTTTATCGGTGATGCCTCCTGTTGTGCTTTTGTATTCAGTTGTTTTTATGGGGATTGAGGTGCTTTGTAAGTAATAACAGCCGGTGAGCAGGGCAAACAATGGCAGTGCAGCAAGTGTTTTAAAACACATAATTTTTTCCTTAGACATGAGAGCTAAAATATAGAGTTGATTTGACTTAGCAAGTTTTTTGCATCGCGATAAAAGTAGACTCGCCACGCATAGGGGTCAATGCTATCGTCGCTTACTTGTTTTGATGTTAAGTCTTTTATTAGTATTTTATTAAGGGATTCTTTGAAGAGTATTTTATTGCCATGTTCCGTGTAAATATATTTTGCTTTACCCCAAGAAAACAATGACCGATCACCACCAATTTTTTCCGCCTCTTTTAAATAGTGCGAGGACAGTGATGTACTTCCGCCGGCAATTGCAGGTAGCGCGTGATAATAAATAGCCATATTAAAATAGTTTGCGCCATTCATCCATGTGGGATTAGTGTGTTCAATCCTATCCATCATTTTCTTACTGCGCTTTACCCATTTCATGCTGAATATACGGCGATAAGTTGGAATACATTCTCTAAAGTAAAATAGTGCGGCGGTTGACCATCTGCCCATTCCGTCAGCATCATTTGCCGCGAGAGTGTCTACTGCATCCCAGGGGGCATCGCCATGTTGAGAGCGAATACGAAATTCGTCGTTCAACATCATGAGTTTTTCGGCATGGGCCATTGCGGCCATGTAGAGGTCTTTTTTTTCTGACCGGTTTGTGGTGTAGGATGCGCCGAGTAATATGTAGTAATCTGCTATCGCGGATAAGTTTTTGCGCTGATCAATTTCGTTGTTTAAAAGTAATTTGTACAACTCAATCAGTGTAACTAATTCTTCTTTTGTGTCAGCGGCACTTGCAGTTGCATCAATTTTTTGATGCAACGCATCCTTGTTAAGATTGGAAAAGTCTATTTTTTTAAAGGGTTTAGCGGTTGGCGACACAGCACATCCAGACAAAAATATAAGGAAAAGCACTGTTTGACACGTAACTATTATTCCTGATCTATTAGTCATAATTAAAACTCTGCCAAGCAGTTCGTCTGAATTTAGTGCCCCACTATTCTGTCTATCACGGAGAAGAAGGGCGTATTAATGTTCGGATTGAAGAAGAGAGGTGAGCTAGGGTGTGACAGGTATTACGCAAAAGTGTAGCGGAAAAATTTTGGTTTGCGTGCTCGCTACAAGATAAAGAGTGGCCAGCGTGGCCACTCTTGTTAAAACATTAATCCTTAGCGCGAGACTTGTATTCGTGAGTACGGGTATCAATGATAATTTTATCGCCAATTTCAACGAAAGCTGAAACCTG
>JAYWHF010000677.1:0-2187 GCA_043777855.1 Gammaproteobacteria bacterium
CCTCTCCGCCATGAATTAGCGCGTCACCATTCTCGGTGCGTAATATTAATGCGCCCATGGGATCAATTCCCACAAAGGTGCCACTCATAACGGTGGCGCCCATAATAATATCGATAGCCAAGCCTGTATGCGCATTTAGGTTCTCCCAGTCTTCACGGTAGCTAGCAAAACCAACTTGCTCATATTCCGCCAGTAAAGGAACAACCTCAGCGATCAAAGCAGCCGCAATATCATTTCTTTTTTCCAGTGGAACACAAATTTCTTCAGATATTTCACGTAACGAGGTCCAAGGCTGAGAGATACTTGCCGCCATCCCCTTGTCACCAAGTACATTGAGGCCTATGCCCGCCACAAGATGACAGGCACCTGATGGATCGCCAACAACCTCTATCAAGACACCCGCCAATTTTCGATTGCGCCAAAGTACATCGTTGGGCCACTTGAGCTTCACATCTTGAACGCCAGCGGCACTCAACACCTTAGCTATAGCTACGCCAATTGCCAAACTAACCCCCTCAAGACCACTCAAGCCACTTTGGAACGCAAGACCAAATGAGAGGTATATATTTTTTGCAAAAGGGCTAACCCAACCGCGCCCACGCCTTCCACGCCCAGATGTTTGGTGCTCGGCCAAGCAGATTGTGATTTTTTCTAGCAGAGACCGCTTAAGCAGATAAGCATTAGTTGAATCTATTGTTTTCAAAATAAGCAATTCAGATATTTGCGCTAAACAAATCGAAGATTGTTTTTCAATGATTCTTTCTCTGGATAGAAGCTCTAATCCATCTATTAGCCTGTACCCGCTCCCAGGCACAGACTCAAGATCGAGTCCTAAAGGCTCCAACTTTGAAAGCTGCTTCCATATAGCAGTGCGACTTACTCCGAGCAGATTTGCCAACTCCTGCCCAGAATGCAATTGGCCGTCCGACAGTAAATTTAACAATTCAAACGGCGGCAAGTGAGATTCTGATACTAAAGAAGTATTTACCGGCATATTAGCACTCAAGACCAACATACTGCCGTTGAAAACGCGCACCCAAACCGGTCAATAACTCATATCCTAGCAACCGATTTTCAGTCATTAAATAATCCAGCGTAAGCTCATTGTTAATCACCTCGATATACTGCGGATTATCGGCAAGAGCTGATATATCGAACACCATGCTGTCCATCGAAATGCGACCAACTACAAAAACAGTTACCCCCTCGATTTTGCCCTTCGGTCTAGGACCCAATGTTCTATGGAGCCCATCGGCATACCCGCCCGCAACAACGGCGAGCCGAGTTGCGGCTTCTGCCTGGCCGTCAGCGCCATAACCCACTCTAACCGACGCTTCCGTGATTCGAATTTGCAGAACAGGCAACTTCAAGCCCAACACATTTCTCAGAGAATTGAGGGCTGAGGGCTGAGGGTTAATTCCGTAGAGGGCGGCACCTACCCTAACCATATCAAAGTGATATTCGTCGCCCAAGAAAACCCCTGATGAGTTAGCCAAACTAAGCTTAACCGAGGGGAAAAACATCTTAATACTTGCAGCGGCAACGCGAAACCGCTCCAGCTGCCTTTGGTTAAGTGGGTGATGAGGCTCATCGGCACACGCGAGGTGACTCATCAATAAGATAGGATTCAGCCAAGCCCTTTGCGGGATCGAAGCAATCAACTTATTTATATCCGATCCGCTCAATCCAAACCGAGACATACCAGTATCAAGCTTGATGGCACATGGCAACAACTCACGACGAGATAAACAAAACGCCTCCCAGCGATCTATATCCTCCAGCGTGAAAAGCACTGGAATTAAATTGCTTTTCCAAAATTCATTCTCTGCACCTTGCCTGGCGCCACCTAACACGAATAATTTGCTGTCATCCGGTAACATCAGCCGCAATTTCGCCGCTTCCTCCAAGGTAGCTAAAAAAAAAGCTCTACAACCAGCCGTATATAGAGCTCCGGCAACCTCGCAATCACCTACACCGTAAGCATTCGCTTTAACGACGGCGGCACAATCGGCGTGCTTTAGTGTTGCAGCGACCTGATGCCAGTTTGCCTGAATCGCCGCGAGATCAATCGTCAAACAACCAGAAGAAGACGGCAACATTGTTATGAAATACTCCGTGGAGGGGAAGTCTATTATGCAGTTGTTGGGGTTAAATCGATAGCCCATAGCCCATAAGGCCATAGCCGAT
>JAYWHF010000678.1:0-2187 GCA_043777855.1 Gammaproteobacteria bacterium
CCGAGGGAAACAACGTAATACCTTTGTTCTCAATCACAATATCGCCTTGCAGTGCGTGGGCTTGTAGCTGCGCAGGGTAAATATTGGTGTTGGCTGTTATGCCGCCATCGCTTTTAACAAAGGCCGCATTGTTGGCATTGAGGGTTAGCTGATTCGTGAAGTTGATATCACCGGACAATGCCGAAAGACTAATATTTGAGTCTGCGGAATAGGTAAAGAAATTTGTGTCGTAATCGCCGATATCCACAACCGCAAGAGAACCTTGGCTGATATTTGACCCTGTTTGTTGCGCACTCATCCGCGCAACCGTCGGATTAAATACGCTGGCAATACTGATTGTGCCGCCCGCCGACAATGTCATGCCGCCATCCGCTAGCGCTAATACGGTGGCTCTGCTGTTTTTATCCGCTGTAATATTTCCCGCCGCGGTAATGTTGGCCGCACCACGCGCTATGTAAATCTGGCTAGAGAGAATGTCGCCACCGGCCGCTATGGTTAAATCGCCGCCGCCCTGTACAAGAACACTTTCGGTGGTGGTTTTCGCAATGATGTCTGTTTTTGAATCGTATTGACTGGTGTTTTTCCCCGTGGTTGGTAAAGACACAGAAAGGTTAGTCAGGCTTCCGCCTGCGTTTATATCGATATCGCCGCCGCCCAAGGTTGCAATACCTTGCGTAAAGTCTTCATAGACTATTGCCCAAGTTGTTGGCAGGTAGCCGCCATTGGGTAACGCGCTTGCAAGGCTTGCTTTCAGCTGGCCACCGGCGCGCTGCAACCAATCTGTGACAAATTGCGCTGCGCCTTCCGCTTTAACATCGCGCCCAATAGTTAACGTGATATCCCCACCACCCACTCCGTAACTGGCGTTGGCTAAAATCGAAAAATCAAACTGATCAAAACCATCCTTCACCAGCGCATCATAGACGCCCCTGCCGGTAGCACGGCCTGCGGTATAAAGCGCTGAATTGCTGGCCATTAAAAGATCACCTGCTGTGGCAATGTTTATGTCGCCTGTGCTGGTTCTGAGTACAACATCCTGAGCCAGGGAAACCTTGCCAATACCCGTCGTTGCCATAAGATTCGCGCTAGCGAGATCCGCACCCGCAACCCACTGGTAACTCCAGCCATTTGCCTCATTGTTAAGCTCGGTTCTAAAACCATCAAAAAAGTTGGTTGCGGTGAATTGCCCGTAGGAAAAGTTTTTTGCAAACCCATCGGAGATGGGAGCCAAAAATGTAAGATCTCCGCGCGCGCGCAGCGATAAAACGCCCGCTTCGCCGCCGGTGTAACGATCGAATTTATCAAGAATTAACGTGGCTGGATCGGTGAGCGTCTCGGATGCCAACTCGTCGTTGTAGCGCCACAAGGAGCCCTTTGAGTCTCGCTCTGTTGTGTTGCTGTACCCAAAAAAACCGCCCAAATCGTTCACCAGACCTAAACCTTCACCAAAATCAATCGCGCTGTCTACCGTCAAATTCCCGGGGGTACGCAATTCCAGTTCGGGTTTTACGTGAAGATTATCCTTAATGGAGAATTGGTCAAATAAACGCTGCACGATTTTTTCAGCGTTCAGCATGAACGACTTTGTTTCAATGTTCGCTATCGAGTTGCTAGCATTATTGGCTTCATAGCTGTAGCTACAACCGCCTTCAAGACCGCATAGGCTGCCGACAGGCAAGCGCTCGCCGTTACCGATGAGTGGGTAAAATTCAAGGGCGTTGTTACTGGAATTTGGTTTGATAAAATTGCTGCAGCCGCCAACCGTTTCGCAGGTTGCACCGAAGGGCACGGGTAGCAAGTAGGAAAGGGTTGCTGAGGCTGGGGCTGAGGCTGGGATTAGGGTTGAGCTGCCGTCGCCAGCGGTGTTAAAAATTTCAGAGGTTGCTGCTGCAATCTCGTACACCTTCACGGCGACCACATCAATTTTTGCCGCGCGTTTTATGGCCGCCGGTAAATAAAAATTGCTGGCACCTTGCAGGTTTACGGCTATGTCATCGCCTACTTGGTTAGCCGTAATCACCTTGCCATTCTGGGTGCGCGGCGCGCGCAGAGTGACACTTCCTCCAGAAGCATCGCCTCCAGCAGCTATATCGCCACCACCCGCCACATCGATAACTACACCTTGGGCGATATTGATAAAGCCGCCGCTGGTGCCTAAAAATACGTCGCCGCCCTTGCCCTCAAGGG
>JAYWHF010000679.1:0-6045 GCA_043777855.1 Gammaproteobacteria bacterium
CCAAGCAATGACAGCAATGTAGACTTTCCACAACCTGACGGGCCCGAAATGGAAACATACTCACCTTTATTAATCGAAAAAGTAATATCACTCAGGGAATGTGTTTCAACCTCTTCGGTAAAAAATACTTTTTTAATGTTTTCTAATTTGATTAAGGAGTTGCTCATGATTTTCTTCCTCTTGATTAAAAACTAAATGTTAACAACGCTATTTGATACGAAAATTTTTGTAGGTCTGAAAACGTGTTGGGTCTGAAGTAACAATTTTATCTCCTACCTGTAAACCCTTAACAATCTGAATTTGATTGACAGAACCATAACCCACCTCAACGTCAGTACGTTCAGCTAACTTGACATCTTTACTTACCTTGTAAATAGTAGTGGTGCTCCTGCTTTGCGTGAAAAGGGGACGTTCGACATATAACGTATCTGCAATTTCAGTGATTTTAATTTCACCGTCCACACTTAAGTCAGGCCGCGCGTCGTCTGGCAAGGCTTGTGCAAAGGCTACATCAACCTGCACATTGCCGTTGACAACAGCCGGATCGACTCTAGAAACTAGGCCTTCAATTTTATTGTTGCGAGTATCAATAATTACGGCCTGCCCAACGGCAACATCACGTATTTGAATTTCGGGAACCTTAAGTTCAGCAATAAGAGAATTTTGCTGCGCCAACTTCGCGATGTTGGTTCCCATGGTAATGCGCTGACCAGCTTCTAGCGGCATTTCAAGTAAGATACTATCCATTGTAGCTTTTACTTGTAAGTCACTCACTTGTTGTTCGAATCTCTCGACACGTTTTTTGGTGATCTTTAGCCGCGCCGTACGCGCCTTATTTTGCGCCGCCAAATTTTCTTTGGACTTTGTAAGTTGCTCTTGGCTAGATAACCAGCGCTGTTTAGATTGATCCATTTCTACACGAATCCTGTCGTATGAGAGTTGTGAAACTGCTCCTGCTTTAATGAGTTTGGCGTGAGCATTGTATTCATTTAGGCTGCGCTCGTAATCCAATTTGGCATTTAATTCTGCGGATTTTTCTTGCTGCAAATCTGATTCCTGCCCTACTTTTGCAGCTTTTAATTCTGAATCTAAGGCTTCAAAATCCCACCGTGCCTCGGCTAGCTGCTGAACTAATTGAGGATTAGTTAACTCAACGATAAGGTCACCTGCTTTGACAACCTTGCCGGCTTTTAAAACGACTCTCACAACTGTTGCATCAACTTCAGCGGCGAGCCATTGGATTTTATCTGGAACTAGAAGGCCAGTACCTCGCACCGATACCGTATATTTTCCGCGCTTTACTTCTCCAAATACTAGCGAGGTTTTATCAACACTAAAATCGGCAGATGCTAGATACCAAAGATACTTAATAATGAAAAATAGGGGTACTGCAAGCAATAGCAAAACAACATACCGCTTCGAATCCGACAGCTTACTTTTTTTTGTAATCGCAATATCCATCAAAACCCCAGCAAAAAATACTTGTAAAACATACTTTTATTTATTGAATAAAAAACCACTTATTACAGACTAAAGCACACAACGTGCCAACAAATAAGCCATTGATATTTATATGAATTTTCCGTTTAAATCACCAAGAGTCCCAATGTAGGGAAAATAAAATCGTGGAAATCCCACTATCGAGATCTATGCGAAACTTTAACAGCGTCGAATAAAATATTTAACCCACAAACGCTCGAAAAATTTTTTTGTAAGCACTTCGTCTAAATTCACCTATAGACGGGTTGCCGCTTGGTGACCGAATTAATACTTATGCGTCAGCAAAAGCCAACCACACATAAGGCACACTCCATGAAAAAGTATGCTGCAGAATCATTTGGAAGCTTTTGGGTTGTACTCGGCGGATGTGGCAGCGCAGTTTAGCGAAACATTTTCGTTATACCTCAATAGAGGTTAAGTCATAAAATATTTCGACAACATCGCTAATGCGGTTAGTACAGGTAAAAATGTCGAGGGGAAAATCAATACTTAACTTACTCATTACAAAATGAGCAATCTCAGCATAGTCAATTGAGTTAATACCCAAGTCAACAAAGAAAAAATCTTGCGAACTTTCCCTATTTCTTTTCTTTAGCAACTCGACAGCGCTTGGTGAAACTTCAACGATTGCACTATGAACGATATTTAATATTTCATGCTTATCCATGCTACACCTCTGAATTAAAATTTAATCACCGGGAACTTAGAGTAAAACACATTTGTTTCATGCTGATTACAAGCTATCACTGACTCAAAATATTCTACTCATGGAGGCACAAGGTTACTAGGTAATAGTTACTACAAGTTCTGTGCGATATTCACCTTTGCCTCAGTTACTAACTAGTCACTTGTAAAGAATACTGTTCAATTTAAAACACGCCGTAAATACTTCCCTGTAGGCTCGAATCGGCATCCATGCCTCATACGGTTTTAAATCAAACAGTATTCTTTATTTTGCCCTGCTAATATTAATTGCAAAAAAAATTCCCAATAGCTAATCCCCGAAGCAGCGGCTGGGATCCGCAATTTAGTGTAAATGGCATAGATAGTCTCGCGGTTTTACAGTTCCTTCCGGTACTTCTTGATCGAAATATGTGTCAAAAAAATGTAAACCTAATTCTTTTTCAAGCTCTAACATACGTGGTTTTAGCTGTTCAAGTTGAGCTTTCTGGTTTTGCTGAAACGCCTTATTCCAAATTTTGCAGTAATAGGGTAATGCGGCTAAATAATTTTTCTCTTGGTAGTAGATGTCGCATTGAGTTCCTTCAAACACATCCTTGTATTTTTCGGTAGCATTCATTTTTTTTAACTGATCAAGTAGTATCTGAGCGTTCTGTGTATCTGCCCGGGCTAAGCGGGATAAAAGAATGTCTAGCGTCTGTTCGACCTGGAATCCAGGTGGCGCATCGGCATAGGGAATGTCGTTAATAATCTTATTCTCGCAGATCAACGCATAACTCTGCTCACCAAGCTCATAGTGACATCTAGCCATAGATCTTAATGATTGGATAAGTCTTTGCCAAGCTTGGTGATGGGTATAGACAACGCAAACCTTATCATAAACTGTGAGGCAATCGCGCCAAAGTGCCTTGCTCACATAGTAGTTTTCTAAAAACTTCGCGACTTGCTGAAACAAGGCTAGCACATGCTTGTCATCGTACTGAACGTAGTTATTGAACCAAGTTCGCCAGACTTCAATACCTGCAACAAGGAGCCCGCTATTTTTTTCCTCAACATCTCCCACGATGCCTGATGCTAAAGCTAACCAAGACAATCTAATCTCAAAAGGAATTTCTTCAGAACTACTAGCCGCCGGGGACCTTGTCAAAAGATCAAGCGTCCAAGCTTTGCTCTCTGCGATTAATTTTGATTGCAACAAAAGCCCATCAAAGGAATTTTTTACGTCAAAAAACTCTCGGTAGTGCTGCGTAAACCAGAGCTGTTCGAAATGTTTAACCCATTCACGACGATTTAACAGTAAATTATTTGAAATAGCGGGATTGGGTTGTTTAACAACATGCTTTGCTAACAGCCCGACTCCCTCACAAATCAACTGACTGAAATAAAGCCTTAATAGCGAAACATCGAGCTTATCGAAACAGGCATCACGTTTTCCCGCTAGAAAAGTAATGCAACGTGAATCAACTAAATGACCATGGGGTAAGCGGCTAAGAAAACCTGAAATTTCAAGTAGACCTAAGCCTACGGAAAACGTTGCCTCGTTGGCTCCCAGCAGGCTAAAGATATTTTTCGCTGCGGTAGAGGGTTCCGTTTGATCTGCAGCGGTCATTAGCATTTCCAGCAAAAGGCCTGGAACATCCGAACAAAGTATTAAAATGACTTGCCAAGCCGGCGCTAAAGATTGCCACTGCCACTCATAAAACTGATTCACTAGCGAAAGCCCTTCTACGCAATTCAAACGTGTTGTTAACTGATTATTTAAGGCCTTAATATCGTGGGAATTTAGCAACGACATAGCCTTCTTTGTAAGCCACGGATTACCCTTAAGGTTGGTTAGTAAACTGTCCCATTCACGGTTAGCATTTATGCTATCGATAACCTCTGACCTTAAATCTAGTTTCCGCAATGTATCAATGGCTAGAATTTTCTGCTGCGTCAGCGAAAGCGGTGCCGCTTCAATCTTGAACCTAGCCAACTCGTGAAGTATTGACGGGGCTTGCCCCAGGATAATCACTTTGTGCCCCTGATTAGCAAGCTCAGCAACAAATTCACTCAGCTCAGCCAAAAGCGCAGCCGACGCTAGCTGTCCACTTTGATTGGAAACATCATCCAACACAAAACAACAGTGTAAACTTTTTAGCTTTTCTTCGGTTTGTTGTCGTTGACTGGGCTCTAATTCTAAAATGGGGGCGATCATTTCAATCATATCTGACGGCGAGTACCAATCATTCAAAAAACTAAAATAGAAGCCGTAATCGATTTGTTTTTTTTCGGCGAGATACAAATTTACACTGTGTGCTAAATGCGATTTTCCAAAGCCCGGCTCTCCGATTACGGATACAACTTGACGCGCTCCACCTTTCTGCGCGCTTATCAGGTGATCAATTACTTTAACCTCATAACCATCACCAATTTTATTCAGTGCAGGAGGAAGCATGTCAGACCGAAAACCAAAAAGTTTTTCATGAAAAACATTCAACCCTTCAAGAGCATGATTCACAGTGCTCAGTTTTGGCGATGAGAAAAAAAAGACCGACTGCTGCGAGTAATGGACCAACAACGGCCAGGCGCTAAAAGGCCTAGGGGCAATCGTCGTGAGCGAAATCTCAGCATCAGCCTGCAAAAACTTTCGGACTTCAACTGTTGCCTGTGCCAAACTAAGCCCGCTTGCTATTTTTGTGTAGAGTGCTTCAAAGCATTGCTGGCTGACCCAAGGGTTTGAAATTTGGGCTAACCCAACGATGTTCCCCATGCCGTGCTTTTGCGCAGAAAAGGCGATTTTCGCCAAACCCATTGCGGGACAGAAAGATTGGCCATCACACAAATACTCTCGCGCATCAATAAACAATGCACCGACTCTATTGTCAACCAAGGCTTTTGATAAGGCACCAACCTCAATGAATGAATCTAAGCCTGTAAATTCATTCACAACAAAAAAAGTTCTGTGGTCATCTAAAATAACTGGGCCATCATAATGCAGAATATGAACTGGAGAAGACGTATTTCTTAATCGATCTTGAAGCTGCTGCCATCCATTGAGTTGATGTATTTCAACCTCAATTGCTCCACCAGAAGCTATAGCGTTTAAACTAAAATTTAGAACATTGCTGAGCGAAATGGATTCGCTATGCATAACCGGTCGGGAAAGTAGATATAGAACTCTTAGAGGTTTTTGTTGATCCTTATGCGCACTATCAACTACTGTAGACGTGTCAGTTTCACTGAGACTATTTTGTTGAAATAGTTGTGAAATATTCTCTTGCAACGGCCGAGAGACTCTCAAGTTGTAGTGAAGCTCGGCGCCATCATAAGGAAATTTTTCTTGATCAAATTTTCTTACATATTCCTTAACGACCGCGGACAAAACATACTTTGACTCAGGAAAAATAGTGGCTTCCCAAAGCTCTCTAAAAAAATTAATGCGCGATGATTCAATATGTACACTTAATTTTTCATAACCAACTGACTCAATTTCCTCTTTTATCTTTATCAGCTGATGATCTTCACCGAGTAGCTCGTCCCCCATGTATTGCCCGAACTTAATGAGTTTTTCTACAACACCAAAGTCTTCAACATCGCTCCCGGCTTGCAAAGGATAGTCATGAAAGTACCACGCCAATGACTTACGAAAATTTTGACTAATAGGTGACGCATAAGACGCGGTAAAAAAACTTTCAGTTTTTTCCCGATTCTCGAAAATAACGTGAATGGCATCATCAGCGCCAGCTATGCCCGGACAATCTACTATTCTTAACAGCATACCTTTTACCTTTACTCTGATTCCCTTAAATCTATTAATACTCAGAACCCAACATGCATTTAACATGTAAATTCAAGCCATTTAAAACAGTATGCATACTCAGC